>CAZLBU010000012.1:12904-21668 GCA_964557815.1 uncultured Bifidobacteriaceae bacterium
AGGAAGCCTCCGCGCGCCTCGGCTGAGACCGCCCTCGCGGCGCGCCCCTCCAGGAGGTCCTGGGCCTGCGCCAGGATCCACGGGTTGCGCAGGACCCCTCGGCCCACGAACACGCCGCTCACGCCGGCACGCAGGCGTTCCACCACCTGCTCGGGCTCGACGCAATCGCCCGAGCCGAACACGGGGATGCGCACGGACCGGGCGACGCCGGCCACGAAGTCCCAGTCCGCCTGGCCCGAGTAGGACTGCTTCGCGGTGCGCCCGTGGATGGCGATGGCCGCCGCGCCCGCGTCCTCGACACGCCGCGCCACCTCGGGGGCGCTCAGGTCGGAGTCGTCCCAGCCCTTCCGCATCTTCACCGTCACGGGGATGCGCACCGCCTTCACCATCGCCGCGATGATGGTTGCCGCATGGCCGGGCTCGCGCATGAGGCTGCACCCTGCGTGGTGCTTCGCGATCTTCGGCACGGGGCAGCCCATGTTCACGTCGACGATGTCGGCGCCCATGCCCTCCACCACGCGCGCGGCCTCGGCCATGCGATCGGGATCGCCGCCGAAGATCTGGATCGACACGGGGCGCTCTTCCTCGGTGTACTCCGCGTACTCGAGCGTTCGGTCGATCCCGCGCACCAGCCCCTCGCTGCTGACCATCTCGGAGACGACAAGCCCGCAGCCTCCCTGCCGCTTCACCAGCCGGCGGAATGCGGTGTCCGTCATCCCCGCCATGGGCGAGACGACGAACGGGGAGGGGAGGGGGATGGGGCCAATTCTCATTGATGATTGGTGATTGACGATTGACGATTCACTGATGATTGATGATTGCGCGATTGGTCAATGGATTGGGTCATTGGGTCATTGGGTCATTGGGTCATTGGGTGATTGGGTGATTGGGTGATTCAGTACGGGCGGACGTCGGCGGCGTCCACCTCGACGCTCACCGCCTGCCCAATCAGATCCACCGACAGCACCAGCCGCGCGTGCGCGCCTTTGCGCTGCAGGCGACCCACGACGCCGCGAAGCGGGCCGGACACCACCTTCACCATCTGGCCTTCCTTCACCAGCGGGCACGGATCGTACGACAGCTCGCTCTCCACGAGCTGCCTGATGCTCTCGACCTCGATCTCGGGAATCGGGGACGGCACGCCCTCGATGCCGATAATCTGCACCACCCCGTCGCACGTGAGCACCGGCAGCCGGTTCGTCGCGTCGAAGCGCGCGAAGCAGTAGCCGGGGAACAGCGGCCACTCGATCCGCTTCTTCCGGTCCTTCCACCGGCTCCACTTGCCGATGGTCGGGAGGAAGACCTCGATTGCCTTCTTCTCCAGCTGGTCGCGGACGACCTTCTCGTGGCGGGAGCGCGTCCAGATGGCGTACCAGTGGGGTTCGTGCAGCTCCGGCTCGTGGCTCATCGCGCGCTCGGCGTGGCCTCGGCCGCCTGCTGCTTCAGGCCGAGCTCCCAGGCCTTCTTGATCTCTTCGTTCTTCCAGTCGATGATCGCCTGTCCCCGCAGCTTCTCGAGGAACTTCGTGAACTCGCCACGGCGCTTCTCGGTGGCAATCCGGTCCGCGATCTCGTCCCGGGATTGGTCGAACGGCTTCACCGTCGCCGTCTCCATGGTCTCGAGCTTCACCACCTGGTAACCCCGGCTCGTCCTGACCACCGGGGTCAGATCGCCGGCCTTCAGGCCCTTCAGTGCCTCCTGGAACTCGGGGGCGAGCACGTCCATGGTCACGGGGCCGACCAGGCCGCCGTTGGCCTTCGACGGTGAATCCGACAGATCCGCCGCCAGTCGTGCGAAGGGCTCGCCGTCCACGAGCCGCTTGCGGATCTCCTCCGCCTTCCCCTTTGCTTCTTCCTCGAGGCCCACGTTCACGCCGCGATCGCTCGCCGGCACCGCCACGAGGATCTCACGGAGCGTCAGCTGCGGTTTGGTCGTGAAGGTCTCGCGGTGGCTGTCGTAATACATCTTCAGCTCGGCATCGGTGACCTGCAGCTTGCTCATGATCTCGGTCTGCTGCACGCGCTGGATGATCATCGTGCGCTCGAGCTGTCTCCGCAGGTCGGCCATCGTCATGCCCTCCTGCTTCAAGGCGGCCTGGAACTGGGCCTCGTCCTCGAGCTTGTTCTCCTTCTTGATGTTCTCGACGATGCTGTCGAACTGTTCGTTGGACATCGCGTAGCCGAGCTCCCGCCCGCGCTGCAGGATGAGCAGCTCGTCCACCGCGTCCACGATGACGCCGGGGGTGATTTCGGCCAGGGCCTTCTGGAGGGCCGCCTCGTTATTGGGCTGGAGGTTGGGGTCCCTCTGCCGCAGCGTCGCAACCTGCCGCTGCTCGAGGTCGGTCTTGGTGATGATGTCGCCGTTCACCTTCACCAGGACCTGTTCCAGGATGTCGGCACGGGGCGCCGCGAGGGCCGCCACGATCAACGCCGCCGAAACCGCCATCGTGCGTCTTGTCATTTGGGTAAATCCCCGCAATCCTTTAGTTTACCGCGTCCGAAAGGGCCAGCAACAGGCCGGTCACCCGGTCCAGCACGCCATCCGGCGCACGTGGATCTTCGGGGGCCGCTTTCAACATCTCGGCCTTGGAGAAGCCCGGCGTGACGGCCCCGGCCGTAGCGCGCGCCGCCCACCATGCCGGCTTGCGAGCCGGACGAAGGATCCTGCCGCCGGGCCGCGGGCCCGGAGCGCCTGCGGCGCCGGGGGTGAAGCCCCGGCGCTCCGCCCCGACGGAGCCTGGACGACCCGTTTGACCCGCTCGCAGCGCGTGGCTCGTACGGAGCGCCGGGGCTTCAGCCCCGGCGTCGTCCGGCCCCTGGCTCACCACGGACAAGTCCAGCTTCAACGTCGCCGGCGGGAACAGACGCAGGTCGTCCCGCTCCTTGACCAGGTTGATGATCCGCACCGGGTCCACCGTGGTCTTCTTCTCCCTGAACTTCAAGACGACGGCGGAGCCTTCCCGGTCGAGCGTCTCGAGCCCCAGCCCGTCCGCCAGCACGCGGATGCGCGCGTAGTCCGCCAGGTTCAGGAGCGAGGTCGGCGGTGATCCATAGCGGTCCCGAACCTCGTCCACGATGCGCGCAATCTCGTCCTCGGATCGCGCGCCCGCCACGCGCCGGTAGATGGTGAGGCGCTGGTTCATGTCGGGCACATAGGCCTCGGGAAGCCTGAAGTCCACCTTCAGGTTCACCACCGCCCGCACGTCGTCCTCGAGGTCCTCGCCCTTCAGCTCGCGAATGGTCTCTTCGAGCAGCTTCATGTACATCTCGAAGCCCACGGCGTCGATGTGCCCGCTCTGCTGCCCGCCCAGCAGGTTCCCGGCGCCGCGGATCTCGAGGTCGAGCGCCGCCACGCGGAAGCCGCTCCCGAGGTCGCTGAACTCCTTGATCGCGGCCAACCGCTTGCGCGCCACGGGGGAGAGCGACTGCTCGGGTGGAATCAGCAGGTAGGCGTACGCCGCACGATCGCTCCGACCCACGCGCCCGCGCAGCTGGTAGAGCTGGGACAGGCCGTATCGGTCCGCCCGGTTGATCACAATCGTGTTTGCGTTCGGGATGTCGAGGCCGTTCTCGACGATGGTCGTGGCGAGCAGGACGTCGAACTTGTGCGCCATGAAGTCGAGCATCGCGCGTTCCAGGACGTCTTCGTTCATCTGGCCGTGCCCGATCACGATCCGGGCCTCGGGCACGAGCCGCTGGAGGAGGTTGCCCATCGAGAAGATGGACTCCACGCGGTTGTGGACGACGAACACCTGCCCCCCGCGCGCCATCTCGGTGCGGATGGCACGGGTGATGACGTCCTGGTCGAACTTCACCACGTTGGTCTGGATGGCCAGGCGGTCGCGGGGCGGCGTCTCGATGATGGACATGTCGCGGATGCCGACCAGCGACATGTTCAAAGTCCGCGGAATGGGCGTCGCCGTCATCGTCAGGACGTCCACCTTCTTGCGCATCTGCTTGATGCGCTCCTTGTGCGTCACGCCGAAGCGCTGCTCCTCGTCCACGATGAGCAGGCCGAGGTCGCGGAACTGCACGTCCTTCGAGAGCAGCCGGTGCGTGCCGACGATGATGTCGAGCCGCCCGGCCGCCAGCGCGTCGAGTGTCTCGGCAATCTCCTGCTTCGTCCTGAAGCGGCTGACCATGTCGATGCGCGCCGGAAAGGCCGTAAAGCGCTCCCTGAACGTCTTGAGGTGTTGGAAGGCAAGCACCGTGGTCGGCGCGAGCACTGCCACCTGCTTGCCGTCCATGACGGCCTTGAACGCCGCGCGCATGGCGACTTCGGTCTTGCCGTAGCCGACGTCACCGCACAGGAGGCGGTCCATCGGCGTGGACGACTCCATGTCGCGCTTGATGTCGGACACCGCCGCGGCCTGGTCCGGCGTCAGCTCGTAGGGGAACGCACTCTCGAACTCTTCCTGCCAGTGCGTGTCGGCGCTGAAGGCGTGGCCCGGCACCGCGCGGCGGGCGGCGTAGAGCTTCAGCAGCTCCTCGGCCATGTCGCGCATGGCCTTCTTCACCTTCGTCTTGGCGCGCTCCCACGTCGTGCCGCCGAGGCGATCCAGCGGGGGCCGCGTGCCGCCGCTGTACTTCTGGATCAGATCCAGCCGCTCCACCGGAACGAACAGCTTGTCCTCGCCGTGGTAGCGGAGTTCCAGGAACTCCTTCACGTCGTCGCCGACCGCGATCTGCTTCAGCCCCACGAACTGGCCGATGCCGTGATCGACGTGGACGATCAGGTCGCCCACCTTCAGATCGCGCAGGTCCGAGAGGAACGTGGCGGCCGCGGACCGCCGGGCCCCGCGCTTCTCGGCCCGGTGCCGCTCCTCCTCGAAGACATCCCCCGCGGCGTGGACCAGCAGGCCGGCGTCGGGCAGGCGGAAGCCCCGCGAGAGCTGGCCGTCCACCACGATGACCGCGCCCGCAGCGTGCTGCTCGTCGGCGTGCCCGGCCCACGTGGCGCGCACGTCGTAGTCACGCAGGAGCTCCACGGTGCGCTCGGCCCGGCCACGCGAGCCGGCAACGAACAGCACCGTTTCCTCTCGGGCCAGCGCCTGGCGGACGTCGCTGACCCAATCGGGGATGCGACCCTTGAACTCCTGCGGCGGTTGATACGCCACGTGCACGGCCCGCTCGTCCGGTTCGAGCGCGAGCTCTTCGAGCGCCGTGCCCCGCGCGAGCAGGGGCTCGAGCTCGTTCCAGCGCACCATCAGCTGCTCGGGAGCGAGAGTCGCCGCGGCGCGGTCCTCGGGCACTCGCTCCTCGTAGGACGCCCGCACGCTCGCCCACGCCTGCTCAGCCTGGGCCCGGACATCGTCTGGCTCCGCGACCACGACGTGAGCCGAGCCGAGGTAATCCGCCACCGACGACGCCGGTTCACCGGCGGGAGACGCCGCCGAGAGGGCGAAGTCGCGCACGGGAATGACGGCGAACTGGTCGATGGTGTCGGTGGACCGCTGCGTCGAGGGATCGAACCGGCGAATGGATTCCACCGTGTCGCCGACGAACTCGACGCGAACCGGCATCGTGTCGCCCGCGCCGAAGATGTCGAGGATGCCGCCCCTCAGGCAGAACTCGCCGTGCTCATCCACCGGGTCCTGGCGCTCGAAGCCGCCTTCGTTGAGCATCGCGACCAGGATGTCCGGCGCGATGTCCTGCCCGGGCTTCAGCGTCGCCGACAGCTCGCGCACCATCCGGGGTGGCGCCAGCCGCGACAGCAGCGCCGGCGCGGACGCCACCAGCACCCGGACCTGGCCCATGGCCAGCGCGTGAAGCGCCTGCGCCCGCGCGGAAGCGGCGCGGAAGTGCGGCGCAAGCCCCCGATAGGGGTCCACCTGCAGCGAAGGGAAGGGCAGAACGACCCGTTCGACGGCAGTGTCCGCCAGGCCTTCCAGGGCCCGCAGCATGAACCGCACGTCGTCCACGGCATCGTCGAGCGCGGCATCCGATGCCAGGACCAGCAGGACGGGCGCGGGACGGACGCGGTGAGCAAGGGCAGCCACGGCAAGCGCGCGTGCGCTCCCGCCGATCCCCGTCAGGCGGGGCGCCGGCTGCATGAGGCCGGTTCTCGTGGCGGCGCCGAGCAGCAGCGACTGCAGGGCCAGGGATGGAGTGGTGACGGTCGTGCTCATTCAGTACAGACACGTATCCCCGCGCCCGTTCGGGAACGGGCCGGGGAGTGCGGGCTCCTGGTGACTGGTCTCGTTGCGGACGCGCACTCTGGACGTCTAGTTGTCGGGCGGCGGCGATCCGGGTGCTCGGGTTTGACAGTACCCAGCGCGAGACCTAGTATGTCCGAATAGGCGTCATTCACCCTTCGAGATGACGGCGGCATCTGGAACCCTCAAACGCTCCACACCAAGTGTCTTCGGAGCTTCGGCACCAGCGGCGGAGCCTGTGACGGCACAATTTTTGCTTCTCATTGCTTCAATACGATTATGCCAGCTCTGAAGCTTTTTGGCGACGGGTGGCCCGCATCCTCATTTGTTGCCGACGTGGCTGCGCTGGCGTCTCTTCCTGACGATGCCTTCAAGACCATCTTGGACGCACTGAGCAGCGCCCACCGAACTGCCCCGCTAGGCGATGAGTTGCGCAGGAAGATTGGTGCCTCCCTCGCGTTGCCTGCCGCGGAAGCCGCGTTCTCGGCACTCGACGTGCTGCGGTTCGTTCTGACGGAGTCCGTGGCCCGATCTGTGTCGGTCGCTGAGATCGTGGAGGACTTCAGGCAAATCGGAATCCAAGAAGAGCAGCTGTCAACACTCCAGAGGAGGATGGAAGAAGCCATCCCGCTGGCGAATCGAATCAACCGTGACGTTCAGGGGCTTAGGGCCCTGCGGAAGGTTGTGAATGTTTTCCACTCGATGGACGCCGCTTTCGACCTTCGCGGCGTTTTTCGTAGCAACGACGTCGAGGAGGGTAAACCGGACACGCTACTAGGCTTCGAGGCGGTCGCTCTCGTGTCCCTGACAACATCGTCGGACGATGCTGACCGTGAACATGTCTTTCAGCTCACGCTGCCACAAATGGAAAGACTAAGGACACAGCTCGCGGATTGGATCGAGCGCCTCAAGATGATGGACGCACGTGGCGCGGCTTTACAGTCCGAAAAGGAGTGAGGAGATCATGCCTGGCTATGAGACCCATTCACTCGGTGCGAACTACGGGGCGATCACTTCAGGGAAATCTCGGCGGAGTCGATACGAGACATCACCTGCATCGCGTGGAGAGTATCTCGCGGAGCCGCCAGATGTCCTCACGATAAGAGATGTCCTGCGTCAAATTTGGCGGAGGCATTCGGCCGAGAGTGTGACAGCGCGCAGCATTGAAGATAGCTTTGTAACTGAGCTTGTGGTCCATCGATTTGGGCAAGATTCACCGATCGTGGCGACAGTCCTCGGAACGGCCACGGCCTCTATCGTCCGGGATGAACTCAGGGCTTCAGATCACACTGTTCTCGTATTGGGCGCTAACAAGGGCGCCACACATACGCATCCTGCTTGGCCGCATACACTCGCGCCGGCGGACCGTAGACCAAGGATTGACTTTCTAGTTGTTGTCGATTGCCGAGCCCGCCGCGTCGAAAAGGTCATTTGCGGACCTGACAGAAATAATCTCGCTGATGCTAGCCCAATGCGGGCCCTTTTGATGTCGAGGATGGAGACCCTCGCCCGAGAGTACCCTCATCCATCGTTCGATATCATTATCGGCTTGGGCGACCTAGCATCGATCCGCAGCGAGTTTGGGGTATTTACTGGCTGGCGAGAGGCCGTGGTTGAATCGCTTACCGCCTCATAGGGCATGTCTCCGGAGTATTGGACGGCTCTCGAAGCGGAGATCAATCGCCAACTAGTCATCAGCCAGGATGCCCAGCATGCTGCTGAAGATGTCATCCGTCGTGCGCTTGATCGCTTCGGAGCTCATGTAGAGTATCGGGTCTGGTTCTTGCCTCGGACTGCGAAGACGCGTGGCCGCGCGATCGAGAAGGCGCGCCGTGTTGTCGAAAGACAAGGGGAAATCGCGGTCGGTGAAGTCCTGCAACAGATAAACGACTTTGCCGCTGGCCGCGTTCTGGTCGTAGGAATCAAGGACCTCCAGTTGGCTCACGATCATCTGCGTGTTGCACTCACCAGCGACTCATGCTGGCTCGATGGGGAGCCGGAAGGATACGTGGAAGCAGCAAAAGCTGGCGGCTTCCGAGGGCTCAAGCAGCGTCTGAGAGTGGCGGTCCGAACTGATGGGTACTACCCATTTGAGTTGCAGCTGATGACATATCTCCAGCATAGTTGGGACCAACTCCAACATACCGCCTATGAACGAACGCGGAGCGGATTGTCTATTCCGGACGAGGTTGTGAGGAAGTTTGAATCGCTAAGTGACCGGCTCTACGAACTGGACTTGGTATTCGATTCGCTGAGATCAGGTTACTCGGCTTCCTCTTGACCGTTCTTCCCCCTGGGATCGATATCAGGCCTCGCCACTCCAGCCAGAATCTGCGAGGTCGAATAGCCTTCCGCCATCGGCACCCTGACCACCTTTCCACCACGGGCCTCGACGACGTCGCGGCCCACGATGGCGTCCGCCGCCCAGTCGGCGCCCTTCACCAGCACGTCCGGCTGCAGCGCCGTCGCGATCTCGAGCGGCGTGTCCTCGTCGAAGATGACGACGGCGTCAACGGACGCCAGGGCCGCCAGCACCTCCGCGCGCTCGCCCTCCGGATTCACCGGTCGGCCAGGCCCCTTCGCGAGCCTGCGGACCGAGTCGTCCGAGTT
>CAZLBU010000013.1:0-937 GCA_964557815.1 uncultured Bifidobacteriaceae bacterium
AGTTACTCCCGCCCTTCGACTCGCTGCGCTCGCTCAGGACCAGCCTTCGCGTCCGGACCCGACCTCTCCTCTCAACCGGCTCATCGCTCGCGGCCCTCGGGCCCGCCATGAGCGAGGCCCGAAGGGCCGAGTCGAATGGTGGGCAGGGGAGGATTCGAACCTCCGTAGCCCATGGGGCGGCAGATTTACAGTCTGCTGCGATTGACCGCTCCGCCACCTGCCCGTGAATCGACCAGTTGTTGAGGATGAATCCCGTCGTGCCGCGACCCTGCGCCTTCCGTCTGTCCGCCCATCGGGGCGCCCGCTTGCGCCTCGCAGGGCCGATGGAGCTGGCGGAGGGATTTGAACCCCCGACCGGCTGATTACAAATCAGCTGCTCTACCGGGCTGAGCTACGCCAGCCAGACAAAGAATGGAATGCTAGCACGTCTTGTGCCAGACGCGCAAGCCACGCAGGCGGGACAGCAACCTTCGACCTCCTCCGGAGTCATGACGGCGGTCGGCGGCCTGACCGGCCCCCCCTACCTCCCCCGGCTTCGCTGGCGATCCGCCTCGTACAGGACGATAGCGGCCGCCGCAGAAACATTGAGACTGCCGACATGGCCCCGCATGGGAATGCGGACCAGGCCGTCGCACCGTTCCCGCACGAGCCGACGCAGCCCGTGCCCTTCCGCCCCCAGGACGAGCGCGGTTGGAAGGGTGAGATCCCACCGATCATAGGTCAACTCGGCCCCGGCGTCCAGCCCGATGGTCCAGACCCCGGCGGCCTTCAGGTCCTCGACGGCACGCGCGATGTTGACGACGTCGGCAATCGGCACGTGGTGTACGGCGCCGGCCGAGGCCTTGGCTGCCGCGCCCTCGAGCGGCGCGGCCCGGCGCGTCTGGCGCACCAGCCCCGTCGCGCCGACCGCATCCATCGTCCGGAGAATGGCGCCGAC
>CAZLBU010000013.1:947-20846 GCA_964557815.1 uncultured Bifidobacteriaceae bacterium
TTCTGCGGGTCCTCGACCTCGTCGAGCACGACGATGAGCGGCGGCGGATCCCGCCGGGCGGTCAACTCGTCGAGCGTGACCGGCGCGAGGGCCTCCACGTCCGCGGCCACGCCCTGGTGCACGCCGTGCCGCGTCTCGCCGTCCAGGGCTTCGCGCGTGACGCGGCGCACAGGCACGCCCTGGGCCTCGGCCAGCTGGACGATGCCCGCGGTGCGCTGGTCGAATCGATCGGCGAGCCGGATCGCCCGCACCCGCCTGGCGCGAAGCGCCTCGAGCACGGGATTGAGGCCGTAGATGAGCATCGAGAGGGGCGTGACCGGCGCGGTGACGGCGGCTGTGCAGCAGTATAGTGCCGCGCCGAGGCTGGCGGCGCCGTGCGCCGCAAGGGGCTGTGCTATAGTCCGCGAAAAATATCCCATCCCTTCCACTCACGGCGGGCGTACTTCTTCATTGCAGGACTCGTCGGCCCTAATAGGTGACCCCGATATCACCGGGAGAGGAGGGTGCATGGTCGTTCGCGTCGTGTGGTACTGCCTGGCCGCACTGTTGTGGCTGGGAGGGGGAGCGGCAGCCGCTCAGGAAGCATCGATAGTCGGTTCGGCAGCCGACGAAACCAAGGCAGCCCTGCCCGGTGTGACGATTACCGCCACGGCGCTGGACACTGGCCGTGTGTTCACGGCGGTCACCGACGAGCGCGGTGAGTACCGGCTGCGGGGCCTGCCGCCCGCGCGCTACAAGGTCCAGGCCGAGCTCGCGGGCTTCTCGACGGTGGTGGTGCCCGAGGTGGAGCTGCTGGTCGGCCAGAACCGGACCGTGCCCTTCGCCATGAAGGTGGCCTCGCTCGAGGAGACGGTCACGGTCACCGGCGAATCGCCGCTGGTCGACATCACCTCCACGCAGGTCGGCGGCAACGTGGACCGGCGCCAGATGGAGGAATTGCCGCTGCAGGGCCGCAACTGGATGGAGCTGGCCATGCAGGTTCGCGGCGTGACGGCCAATGCCGTGGACAACACGCCGGGCGTGCGCGATCGGCAGTTCCAGCTGAATCTCGACGGCCAGGAGATTACCCAGCAGGTGGCGGGCGGTGGGTTCGGCCAGCCGCGCTTCAGCCGCGAGGCCATCGCCGAGTTCCAGATCGTCACCAACCTGTTCGACATCACGCAGGGCCGGTCGCTCGGCATGCAGGTGCAGGCCATCTCGCGCTCGGGCACCAACAACCTCACCGGCAGCGTCTACGGCTTCTTCCGCGACGATGCGCTGAACGCGAAGGACTTCATCGCCAACCGCGTGCTGCCCTACTCGAATCAGCAGATCGGCGCCGCGCTGGGCGGCCCGATCATCCGGGATCGGCTGCACTACTTCGTGTCGTACGAGCGCGAAAACGAGCCGAACACCATCATCGCCTCGCCTCCCGCGCTGCCCGGGCAGAGTTTCTCCTTCGACACCAAGACGGTGCAGAACAGCTTCCTCGGCCGGGCCGACTGGCAGATGCGGCCGCAGGATCACCTCACGGCGCGCGCCTCGTACTGGGACTGGGGCAACCCGTTCACGCAGGTGGGCGGGACGGAGCATCCGTCACAGGCCGCGGACCGGTCGCGGCGTGCCATCAACGTCGTGGGCACGTGGGCCAAGGTGCTGAGCAGCACCACGCTCCAGGAAGTGCGCGTGGGCTACACGCACTTTGACTGGAAGAACCTGCTCGCGGAGGACCGGCTGGCCAACACGCCCAACTACGTCTTCCCCGGCCTGACGGTCGGCCAGCGCCGGAACTACCCGCAGGAGTTCTTCCAGGACACGTTCAGCTTCCGGTACGACCTCAACATGACGAAGGGCAGGCACGACATGAAGTTCGGCGCGGAGTACCTGCGCTGGCACGACACCGGCCAGTGGCAGCTGCTGTCCCGCGGCGAGTTCGTGTTCACGCGCGTGCCCACGGACCTCAACCGGCGCTTCCCGGCGAGCGCCTGGAACGACCCCTCCCAGTGGGACGTCACGGGCCTCGACGGCTTCGTCCAGCGCTACGACCTGAACTTCGGTGACTGGACCATCGACATCCCGCGGCCGACCGTGGCGCTGTGGTTCGGCGACACGTGGCGCATGACCAACGAGTTCACCGTCAACTTCGGCGTGCGCTGGGACGCCGACTGGGGCGCGCTCGACCCGCCCGACGTGACCAGCCAGGTCACCTTCAATCCGCGTGGCGGGAACCAGTACGCCGACATCGACCTGACGCCCGGCGAGAAGCTCTATCCGGGCGGCCTGCGGGACATCAACAACATCGCGCCGCGCGGCGGCTTCAACTGGAACGTGGGGGGCACCGGCAAGCTGGTCATTCGCGGCGGCAGCGGCCTCTACTTCAGCATCCCCGACTCGAACACCACGTTCAGCCAGCAGTCGTTCAACGCCGAACGGATTCTGGTGAACTCGTTCCCGTATGACGGCCTGCCGAACTTCGTGCAGGACCCGACGCGCGGGCGCACCCCCGAGGACTTCATCAGCGGGCGGTATCCCCTGCCCGCGCAGTCACCCCGCGTGATCGCGCACGACTACAAGATGCCCTACACGTGGCAGAGCACCATCGGCGCCCAGACGCAGTTCGCCGAGATCTGGGGGATCGAGGGGGACTTCACGTTCTGGGAAGGCTACAACTTCGCTCGCCAGCGCGACCCGAACCTGTTCTTCAACCCGGCGACCGGCTACAGCCTGAACCCGACGACGGCGGGGCGTCCCGACCCGGCCTACGGCGTCATCCAGTGGCTCGAGTCGAAGGGGCGCGCCGACTACGGGGCCTTCTCGATGGCCGTGAACCGGCGCTACCGCAACAACTGGCAGGCGTCGGCCAGTTACACTCTGCTGCTCTACAACAACGACGACACCACCAACTTCCAGTACCAGGCCAACAACCCGTTCGACCCGGCGGCCGACTGGTCCCGCTCGACCGAGTTCCAGCGGCACACGCTGCGCGTCAACGGCATCTGGCGGATGAAGTGGGACTTCAGCCTGTCAGGCGCCTATCTGTTCGGCTCGGGCAACTACTACGTCACGAACTACGCCGCGAACCCGTTCGGGCACGGCGGGACGAACCGCTACGTCACCGCGCCGGTGACCGTGTCCGGCGACGTGACGGATCGCTTCGACGGCCCCACGTCGTTTGCCGTCGGCGACCTGATCCCCCGCAACGCGTTGAAGGGCTTCCCGCTCCACCGCGTGGACGTTCGCCTCTCGAAGGACATCAACCTGCCGGGCAACGTCAAGATCACGGGCATTGCCGAGGTGTTCAACCTGTTCAACCACGAGAACTACGGCGCCTACAACGGCCAGGTGAACTCCACCACCTTCGGCGCCCCGCGCCAGAACCTGCTGAACGCCTACCAGCCGCGGGTGATGCAGCTGGCCTTCAGGGTGGGCTTCTGAAATGCGCCCATTGATGATTGGTGATTGGTGATTGGCGATTCATTGAAGGATTGAGTGATTGAGGCAATGCGGCAATCAATTGATTGTCGCATTGCCTCATTCGCCGATCGCGCAATGAATCACCCGATCATCAGTCGCTCAATCATCAATGGGTGCCGCTGACCAGCTGCTCCACACTGTACGGGCGGCCGTTCGCGACGACGTGCCGCACCCGCGTGGTCGCGGCGATGTCGGCGAGCGGATCGCCGTCGATGACGATGATGTCCGCGAGCTTCCCGGCCTCGATGGTGCCGGCATTCAGGCCCAGGGCCTTCGCCGGGTTCACCGTCGCCGTCTTCAGCGCGTCGAACGCGCTCATTCCCGCCATCGTGTAGGACATCAGCTCGCCGTGCATGTTCACGGCGTTGGGCGTGTCGGTGCCGGCCACGACGAGGCCGCCGGCCTTCATGATGTCGAGCACCATCTTTCCGCTGCCGCCGCGCGGGTCCCCGCCGCCGCCGGGGCTGGCCGCGGTGGGCTGCGCCGCCACCTGCCGGCGGATCCACTCCGGGTAGAGCCCGAAGCGCGGGTCGTTCTTGAGCGCGGGGTCGAGATCGAACAGGCGCCTCGCCCCGAACCCGGAAATCATCGGGCAGAAGATGCGCGCGCTCTTTCCGAACAGCTGCACCACGTCCTCGTAGGCCATCTGGCGCGTCGCCATCTTCGGCGAGTAGCCCCGGCGGCTCGTGGCGGCCGTGTGCTCGGTGTTGTCCACGCCGACGAACGAGGCGGGGAAGATCTCGTGGGTGGCCACCGGGATGCCGTTCTCGTGCGCGAACTCCACCATCCGCCTCTGCTGCGCGTCCGGGAGGCGGACGTAGCTCTTGATCAGATCGTGCTCGAGCACCTTCGCCCGCTGCAGCTCCATCTCGAACTGGCTGACGCTCGAGATGGCGATGCCCATCTTGTAGTACACGCGGTTCCATTCCATCAGATACCCGGTGCCGTAGACCCGCGGCCCCGGCCGCACACCCGCCTCGTTCGCCTCGCGATCCTCGACGGCCTCGTACGGCGTGTTACCCGGGCTCCGGACCGTGGTCACCCCGAAGGCCAGCCAAGCGCGCCCCTGGGCGGCGCCGAAGTCCTTCTGGAGATGCGAGTGGAACTCGACCAGGCCCGGCATCACGGTCTGGCCCGTCGCATCCACCACACGTGCGCCGGCGTGATTGGCGTCGGCGTGGGCGACCACGCGCGCGATGCGATTGCCATCCACGATGACGTCCACGTTGGTCCGCGGCGTCGGCGAGGTCATGTCCAGCAGGCGGCCGGCATGGATGACCACGGTGCCAGTGGGAATGGCGGGCGTCCACTGCAGGTCGAGGGGCACGGTGCGGGCTTCGCCGGTCTCGATGTCGAGGATCCGCAGCGCGTTCAGCGACTGATAGAGGATGTGGCGCGAGTCGCCCTGCCAGGACGGCGAGTGCGCGCTCTCGGAGGTGACCTTGCGGGGCGGGCCGAGCGGCGTGCCGGACTTCGAGACGGGCCACACGGACAGCGTGCCCTCGTAGACGGCGGCCATCTTCGTGCCGTCCGGCGACCACGCGGGCCCGCCGCCGCCGCGCGAGTCGATCCCCAGCATCGGGACGGGCGCGTGCCACTCGTCGGCCCCCCCCTCCGTCGAGATCGTCAGGATCTGGTTCGTCCCCTCCCGAAACCTCGTCGTCATGGGAGCGATGCCCGCGATGGCCACGCGCTTGCCATCCGGCGACCAGACTGGTGACCCAGGTTGCGGCAGCGTGTCGTGGATCTTCGTCACCGTGCCGGTGGCGATGTCGAGGACCGACATCTGAGCCACGCGCCACATGCCGTCCACGTTGAAGAAGGCGATCTTCCTTCCATCCGGTGAGAACGAGGCCCCCTGCGGCTGGGTGTTCAGGCGCGTGACCTGGCGGGCCTGGCCGCTCTTCATGTCACGAATCCAGAGCTGCAGGTGCGGGCTGCCCTTGTCGGACGAGTAGGCCAGGCTTGCGCCGTCCGGCGACCATGCGGGATCGGTATCGAGGGCCGCGTCGTTGGTGAGGTTGACGGGTCTGCCGCCCGTGGCGGGCACGACGTAGATGTCGCCGACGGCGGCAAACGCGATCTGGCTGCCGTCGGGCGAGATGACGGGGCGGACGATGCCGAGGGCCTTGCGGGGCGTCGTCGACGTGAAATCCCGGACGCGACGCGTGTACTGCGGTCGCGTGACCTGCAGGGTGGCATCGAAGGCGACGGTCTGGGCCGCGGCCGCGCCGAGCGCCCGGCGCCGGATCTTGCCGTCCGAGACGTAGAGGAACTCCGTGGGCGAGGCCCAGGAGGCCCGGAACGCGAAGACGTTCTCGGTTCCGGTGATGGCCTTGCCCTCCACCTCGTAACGGCTCTCGTTGGGGGCGGTCACGTGGTACACCACCTGCCCGCCCGGGCCCCACGACGGCGCGTCCACGCGCCCGCCGGCCACGGTGGCCAGCTTGCGCTCGGCGAGATCGGCGACGGAGACGGCCCACGCCGACTGCCCGTTCTCCCGGGTCGACGCGAACGCAATCTCGCGATCGTCTGGCGACCACGACGGCATGTAGTCCTCGGCAGGGTTCTTCGTCAGCTGGCGCAGCGCGCCAGTGGCGACCTCGAGAATCCAGATGTTGTAGTCGCTGCCGAGGGGACTGCCGCGATCGGACGAGAAGGCGACCTTCGTGCCGTCGTGCGACCACACGGGCTCACGATCGTCGAAGGGGCCCCAGGTGAGCCGGTGCTGGCCGGTGCCGTCCGGCGCCACCGACCAGATGTCGTAGCCGCCATCGCGGTAGCCGAAGTAGGTGATCCACTTCCCGTCGGGCGACCACCGCGGCTGCCGGGCGTCCTCGAAGACGCCGGTCACCCGCCGCGCGGTCCCGCCGCCGGCCGGCACGGTCCAGATGCCGCCCTGCAGATCGATGGCCAGCGTGCGGCCGTCGGGCGAGATGGCCACCGACATCGACGTGCCTTCGCGCACCGTGACGTCGATGAGCGTGGGAGAGGACGGGCGGGCCTGGCGGGCTCCGACCGCGGCGGCACACAAGACGGTCGTGACGGCGATCAGCACGAAGCGGGACGAACGGCGCATTTCTCACCCCCGGGGCGGTTGGCGAACGGGAAAACCTGGCGGGCATTCTATAACCCCGTTGCCCGCCGCGGTCGCCCCGCCGCCGGAGGCTCAACAATCAGACATGCGCGTGGCGCCGCGTCCAGAGGAAGTACTTCTCGAAGGCCAGCTTCGCCCAGTGCGCCTCGGGGCCGGGAATGATGAACTCGTGCTCACGAGGCTTGAGCACGTGATCCCCGGCGATGATCATGCCCATGTTGCCCGTGTCCATGATGCAGTACGAGGCAATCTCGCCGAACGGCTCGGACTTGAAGGGCAGGCCCTTGATGTCGGCGACGATGTTCCGCACCGCGGTCTTCGCCATCTGCTCGGTGGGCCATCCCGTCTTGGGCACGCCGCAGGGCACCGGCGTCGGCTCGGGCGGTTTCACGTGAACCGCCACGCCGGCGGCGAAGACGTTCTTGTACACGGGATGCTGGTAGGTGTCGCCCACCTCGATGAACCCGCTCGCGTTCCCCAGCCCGGGCGCGTTCCGCACCGCGTCGATACCAAGGAAGCGCGGCATGATCATCGTGAACTTCGACGGCAGGAATTCCCCGTCCTTCAAGTGCACGCCCTCGGCGGTCACCGAGTCGATCTCGGCGTTCAGCCGCGAGTGGATGTGATAGCGATGGAACAGCCACTCGCAGAGCTTCTGCGCGTTGCCGAAGCCGCCGATGCCGAAGTGCGCGGCGAACGGCTCGGCGGTGACGTAGGTGATGGGCGTCTTCTCGACCAGGTGGTGCTTCCCCACGTGGTAGCGCGTGTTGAAGAGGAACTCGTAGGCGGCGCCGAAGCACGCGGCGCCCTGCGCCGAGCCGACGACGACGGGGCCGGGACTGGCCAGGAACTTCTGCCAGCCCTCGCGGGCCCGCTCGGCCGCCGCCAGGCCCACGATGGAGTACGAGTGCTCGCGCAGGCCGGGGATGTAGTCGTAGTCCACCTTCGGCCCGGTGCCAATCATGAGGTAGTCGTAGGCGACCGGGCCCCGGTCCCTCGTGACGAGCTGGTTGTTCGGAGGATCGAAGCGCTCGATCTCGGCCTCGACGAAGTCGATGCCGTGGGCCTCGTAGATGGGCCGGACGTCGAATGTGACGTCCTTCTCCTCGCGCCGGCCGAACGGATACCAGATGAGCGATGGGAAGAAGACGAACTTGTGCGTGTTGGCCACGACGATGACGTCGTGGTTGTCGCCGACGAGCTCCTTGAGCTCGAGCGCGGCAGTGTAGCCGGCGAAGTTGGTGCCGGCGATGACAAGGCGCTTGCGGTCCATGGCCGCCTCCCTGGCAGCCGCGGCCACCGGCTGCGGCGCCAATGCCGGGCCCCGTGGGTGAGGCCCTGATCCCGATGTTACTCCTCTCCGCGGCTCAGGAATGGCCGAGAAGCGCGCTGCAGGCACGCGCGCGCTCCCGGCAGCCCTGGACCGGCGCGAGCCCCTCGCTGGACGGCAGATCTGCCGCCGTGTCGATGGCGGGAACGATGACGTCCAGTTCCGGCCCCTGCGCGGATCCCGTGAGCGCCACGCGGATGGGATGGAACAGCGCCTTGCCCTTCTGCCCTGTCCGATCCTTCACCTCCGCCGCGGCCGCACGGAAGGCGGCGCGGTCGAGCAGCCTTGGCGCCGTGGCCAGCGTGTCCGCGAGCGCAGCCACCACGGCCCGGGCCGCGGGGTCCGACATCTCGGCCGCCAGCGCCTCGTCGGCCAGCATCGCACCGGGCTCGAAGCGGAACACGTCGCGCAGCCGCTCCGGGATCTGGCTGAGGCGATCCACCGAGGCCGCCATCGGCGGAAGCACCGTCGTGAGCCAGGTGAAAGCCGTCGCGCCGGGCGCGCCCGTCACCAGGCCCGCGTCGCGGAGGAACGGCAGCGCCTCGGCGACCAGCCGTTCCGCATCCAGCGCCTTCAAGTAGTGGCGGTTCACCCAGGCGAGCTTGTCCTCGTCGAACACGCCCGCGCTGTGCGACACGTCCTCCAGGCGGAACCGCCGCGCCAGCTCGAGCGCCGGCAGTAGTTCCTCGGCAGCCGCATCGGCCTCCGATCTCTCCTCCGGCCCCGGCTGAGCCGCTGGCCCCTTGAACCTCGAAGGGCGTGGCGACCACCCGAGGAGCGCGAGGTAGTTGACCAGCGCCTCGGGCAGGTAGCCCTTCGCGCGGAACTCGGCCACGGAGGTGGCGCCATGCCGTTTCGAAAGGGGCGCGTGGTCGGGCCCGAGCACGAGCGACAGGTGCGCGAAGCGCGGCATCGCCCAGCCGAACGCCTCGTACACGAGCAGCTGGCGGGGCGTGTTCGAGATGTGATCCTCCCCCCGGACGACGTGCGTGATGGCCATCAACTGGTCATCGATGACGACGGCGTAGTTGTAGGCAGGGATGCCGTCGGAACGTACGAGGACGGGGTCGCCGATGACGTCGGTATGGAACGTCACGGGGCCGCGTACGAGGTCGTCGAACGTCACCTCGCGCCCGGCCGGCACCTTCAGGCGGATGACAGCGCCTTCGCCGGCCTCGCGGCGCCGCGCGGCCTCTTCGGGGGAGAGCCCCCGGCAGGTGCCCGTGTACTTCGGGGGCAGCCCCGCCGCCAGTTGCGCCTTCCGCTGTGACTCCAGGGTCTCCGCGCTGCAGAAGCAGTAATACGCCTGCCCGGACGAGATGAGTCGATCCGCGTGCTGGCGGTAGATGTCCAGCCGCTCGGACTGCCGGTACGGTCCCATCGGGCCGCCAACCTCGATGCCCTCGTCCCAGTCGAGCCCCATCCAGCGCAGGTCCTCCAGGATCTTCGCCTCTGACGCCTTCGTGGAGCGCTCGAGGTCGGTGTCCTCGATCCGCAGGATGAAGGTCCCTCGCTGCCCGCGAGCCAGCAGCCAGTTGAACAGCGCCGTCCGGGCATTGCCGACGTGAAGGTGCCCTGTGGGCGAGGGGGCAAAACGTACTCTCATGTCCATTGATGATTGCTTATTGGTGATTGGTGATTCATTGGGTGATTGGCGATTGAAGCATCGGGGCATTCAATTGCGGCAATGGTGCAATGTGCGAATGATCCAATCAGAATGCGGCAATGCGGCAATCGCCAATCAGCCAATGAATCATCAATCATCAATCGGCAATCGGCAATGGGCGCTGGCGGGCCACGAGGGCGACGGCGTGGCACGCCATGGAGTCACCCTGGCCCATGCTGTCCATGTGCTCGTTGGTCTTGCCCTTGACGCTGACGCGCCCGACCGGGACGCCAAGGGCAGAGGCCAGGTTCGCGCGCATGGCGTCGATGTAGGGCAACAGCTTCGGCTTCTGGGCAATGACGGTGACGTCCACGTTCGCGACGCGCCAGCCCTGCTCGTGGAGCCGGGCCACGGCGGCGCGCAGCAGCGCCAGGCTGTCGGCGCCCTCCCACTGCGGGTCGGTGTCGGGAAACAGCCGGCCGATGTCGCCGGCGGCGGCGGCGCCGAGCACCGCGTCGGTGACCGCGTGACACACGATGTCGGCGTCCGAGTGTCCCTGCAGCCCCTTCTCGAACGGGATCGTCACGCCGCCCAGGATCAGCGGGCGCCCCTCCACCAACCGGTGGAGGTCGTAGCCGGTTCCCACGCGAAGGCCGGGCTCGGTGCGCTCTGCGGCAGCCAGGCGCCGGCGGGCGGCCTCGAGGTCTTCGGGGGTCGTGATCTTCATGTTCTCGGGATCGCCGGGGACAAGGTACACCGTGTAGCCGGCGCGCTCGGCCAGCATGGCTTCGTCGGTCGCGTCGATGCCTTCGTCGCGACCCTTCTCCAGCGCCTGCGCCAGCACCTCGCGCCGAAACGCCTGGGGCGTCTGGGCCAGGAAGATGTCCTCGCGTGGCAGCGTGGCGGCAATCGGGCGCGGGCCGTCCGCCTCCGGGCCGCCGGCCTGCTTCACCGTGTCCCGCACGGGGAGCGCGGCGATGGCGGCCCCGTGCCTGGAGGCGGCGTCGATGGCGCGATCGATGAGCGCGGCGGTGACCATCGGCCTGGCCGCATCGTGAACGACGACCACGGAGGCGTCAGGGCTCACGCGCGCGAAGGCGTTGGCCACCGAATCCTGCCGGCGTGCCCCGCCCTCGACGCACACGACCCGCGCGAGCCCCAGCTCGCGCATGCGACCGGCCACGGCCTCGATGCGATCCGGCGGCAGCGCCACGACCACCTCGGCGATGGCCGGATGCCCCGCGAACGCCGCGATGCTTCGCTCCAGGATCGTGCGCCCGTCGATCTCGACGAACTGCTTCGGCTGATCCGCGCCCAGCCGCACGCCTCGGCCGCCGGCCGCGATGATCGCCGACACGGACGGGCGCCTGCCGGCCGTCATGCCTGCCATCGCCCGGACTCGCGCCCGCCGCACACCAGTGCGAGGCGCGAGGCGGTGGCGTCCAGCACGGTCCCCAGCCGTGCCGGCTCGACGGGCGCCGGCGCGTATATGACGACGAGCGCGTCGCGCGTCTCGGTTGTCACCATCGTGCGAGCGGAGTCCGACGTGGGGTTGCCGAACGGCCCCTCGTCATCGGCCACCGTGATGCGGCCCGCGACGTGCACCTCGTCCTTCCGGATGCCGGCGTACGCCTCGCCCTCCCGTCCCAGGCGCAGCGTCAGCGCACCGCGCATCCGCGCGCGATCGTAGAGGCCGTACGGCAGCTGGAGCTCCACCGAGCACCAGTTGATCACATCCACCATCGAGTTGATCCGCGGGATCTGGCCGCCTTTGCGGATGCGCCGGAGCAGGGCCTCATTGGACGGTCGCGTCTTCGTCGGGTCGAGACCCACGCGCTTGTACATCGTCCGGACCGCGGCGGTCTCCTCGGGGGGCAGCCGCCGCACAGCGGACTCGGCCTCGGCCAGCAGCGGGTCGAGTGCGGGTGCATGCTCCACGACGGTGGCGCCGTCCCACCACAACACCCCGGCGCGGACGATGCCGGCCAGCGCGGGGTCAACGGTGAAGGAAGGCACGGCGATCACGGTCTCGTATTGTACCGTGGCCCTTCGCGGATAGACTGGTGGCGGATGATTGACCTGCTGCTCCACGCCGACGAACAACTCGCGCTCTGGGCCACCCAGTACGGCCCCATCGTCTACGGCATCCTGTTCGCCATCATCTTCGCGGAAACGGGCCTCGTGGTGACACCCTTCCTGCCGGGCGACTCGCTGCTCTTCGCCGCCGGGGCGCTTTCGGCGGCCTCGGCGCTCCGCCTCGAGGTCATGGTGCCGGTCCTCATCGCGGCGGCGGTCCTGGGCGACGCCGTCAACTACTCGGTGGGCCGGCGATTGGCCCACCGGTTCCTCGAGGACAACCCCGACAGCCGGACCGGGCTGCACCGCTGGGTGAAGCGGGAGCACGTGGCGCGAGCCCACGAGTTCTTCCTCAAGCACGGGGGCAAGGCGGTCGTGCTGGCCAGGTTCGTTCCCATCGTCCGGACGTTCCTGCCCTTCGTGGCCGGCGGCGCGGACATGCCGTACCGCACCTTCGCGTTCTACAACGTCACCGGCGCGATCCTGTGGGTGGGCATCTGCGTCGGGGCGGGCTACCTGTTCGGCAATATCCCCGTCGTCAAAGAGAACTTCGAGCTGGTGGTCCTGGGCATCATCGGCGTGTCCGTGCTGCCGCTGGCCTACGAAGTCGTCCGTTCCTTCAGGAAGCGCGAGGCCTCTGCATGAGCGAATCGATCGGGTCGTCCGGTCCCGGCATGAAGCTCCATACGAAGATTCTGCTGGGCCTGACCCTTGGCGCGGCTGCTGGCGTGCTGACGAACCTCACCGTCGGCCCGGCGCACCCGGCCATCGCGGCCATCAACGACTACATCGCCTACCCCGTGGGCCAGATCTTCCTGCGGATGCTGTTCATGGTGGTGATGCCGCTGGTGTTCGCGTCCATCGCACTCGGCGTGGCGGGCCTCGGCGACATCCGGAAGGTGGGCCGGGTCGGCGGCAAGGCGGTCGGGTACTTCCTGGTGACGACCCTGCTGGCCGCGACGCTGGGGCTGATCGTGGTCAACCTCATGCGGCCCTGGGAGCGCGTGAGCCCCGAAACGCGGGAAGAGCTGATGGCCCGTTTCTCCGGGGATGCGTCAGGCCGGGTCGAAGCGGCCGCCACGTCCGAGTTCGGGGTGCAGACGCTGGTCAACATCGTGCCGCGAAACCCCATCCAGGCGGCGGCCAACACCGACATGCTGGGCGTGATCTTCTTCGGCCTGGTCTTTGGCGCCGCCCTCACCCTCATTCCACCGGAGCGCGCCAGGCCGATGACCGACGTGCTCGAGGCCCTGAACGACGTGGTGATCCAGATCATTCATTTCGCCATGCTGATTGCGCCCTTCGGCGTGGCGGCCCTCATCTTCGGCGTGGCCTCGCGCTTCGGCTTCGATCTGCTGGTGGCGATTGCGGCGTTCGTCATCACGGTGCTGCTGGCCCTGCTGCTGCACGTGGGCATCACGCTCGCAGCCATCCTCCGTTTCCTCATCGGGCTGTCGCCGGTCCGCTTCCTGTCGCGGGTCCGGGCGGCGCTCATCACCGCCTTCTCCACCAGTTCCAGCAGTGCGACCCTGCCGACCGCGCTCGAGGTGGTCGAAACGCAGCTCGGCGTGCCACGCCGGATTGCCGGGTTCGTCCTCCCCATCGGCAGCACCATGTGCATGAACGGCACCGCCATCTTCGAAGGCATCACCGTGATCTTCGTGGCGGAGATCTTCAATGTGAACCTCAGCATCACGCAGATGGCCATCGTCATGGTGATGTCGGTAATCACCGCCGTCGGCGCGGCGGGCGTGCCGGGCGGCTCCATCCCGCTCCTGGTCGGCATCATGACGATGTTCGGCGTCCCTGGTGAGGGCATCGCCATCGTGCTCGGCGTGGACCGTATCCTCGACATGTCGCGCACGACGGTGAACGTCTTCGGCGACATGACCGCCGCCACCTGGGTCGCGCGGAGTGAAGGGGCCTGGAAGCCGGCCGACGTCCCGGAAGCCGGCTAGCCCGGCGCGCGCCGGCCTGTCCATTGGCGATTGCCGATTGGTGATTGAGCGATTCATTGCGCGATTGGTGATTGGGTATTGGTCATTTGGATTGGGGCATTGGGGGATTGAGGGATTGGGGCATTCCTGAATCCATGACCATCGCCAGGGCAGCGCCCTGCAGCATGAAGAGCGGGAGCGCGTACTTCTCCCACGGCATGTAGCTGAACGGCATCACGACCAGGAACGCAGCGGCGCCAGCCCACAGCAGGGCCTCCGCTTCGCCGAGCCTCCCCATTCGCCACCGGGCAAGAGTCTCGCGGGCGCCGTGCGCCAGAGCCAGTCCGTTCAGGACGGCCAGCAGTACGAACACCAGAGCCACGCCCGGCTCCGGCAGGGCCCAGTCCGCCGCGCGGTGCAGGAACCCGACCGTCGGGAGGTGCCGAGCAGGGCCAGGCCCGGGCCGAGCAGCGCCAGCATATCGGTGAAGACGAACACCGAAAGGCCGATGAAGTACGGGTTGAGGACGAGCGTCGCAAGCGCAAGCCCCACGACGGTGCACGAGCGGAGACGGTCTCGCAGGAACGCAAACCACACGAGCGCCGTTGCGCTCGCAATGAGCGGCGAGAGCAGGCGCAGTTCCGCCGTGCCAAACCCGGCGAGACGCCCCCACGCGCCATAGATTGCAAAGGTGAGCGGTCCGCTCATCTCAGGGTAGCTGCGCAACAGGTCGAAGGAGATTCCCTCCCCGAAGAGCCTGGCCGTGTCGAGAAAGTGCGCCTTCGTCTCCCCATGGCGGCCGGTCCCGAACCAGCGCCCAGAGCACCAGGGGCCCGGCGACCAGCGCCAGTCGTGTCACGCGCACCGCGAGACGCGCATTCACCTAATCACCCAATGACCCAATCACCCAATCACCCAATCACCCAATCACTCAATCCAATGCCCAATGCCCCAATCGCCAATCACCCAATGAATCGCCCAATCATCAATCGGCAATCGCTCAATGGGTTCAGCCCTCACCCCCCACCAGCCTCCGCATCAGGCAACCCCTTCACCACGTCGCGCACCCTGGTCGCCAACGCCCGCACCTCCCGGGTAGGCGGCTCCGGATTCGCGGTGGTCTCGATGGGCTCGTGCACCGTGAGCCTGACGAACCCGGGTCGCGTCGTCAACTGGCCCTTCCGCATCACGTGTCGGCTGCCGACGATGGAGAGCGGCACGATGGGCAGCCCTGCCTGCATCGCGAGATAGAACGACCCGCCCTTGAACACCCCCACGCGCCCATCGGCGCTGCGCGTGCCTTCCGGAAAGACGATGAGCGACAATCCCTTCGACGTGAGGGCGTTCGCCCAGCCGAAGATGCCGCTCTTGTCGGGCCGGCTGCGGTCCACCAGCATGTGCCCCGTGCGCTTCAGGTGCGGGCCGAGCATCGGGAAACGGCCGAGCGACTCCTTCGCGATGATCCGGAGCTGGAAGGGGATCCACCAGAAGATGACGGGGATGTCGTAGATGCTCTGGTGATTCGACACGAAGACGTAGGTCTTGCCGGGCGCGAGCCGCTCCAGGCCGCGCACTTCCACCTCCACCCCGGTGGTCGCCAGGATGAGCCACGCCCAGAGCCTGGCACAGCCGTGCGCGAAATAGCCGCTCCGATCGAAGAAGCTCGATCCGACCGAGAGTGTCCCGAGGACGATGGTGTAGACCCCAATCGCGGGGATCAGGAAGAAGACCGTCCGGAGGAGGTGAAACACGCCCTACTTGGTGCTCGCCGGGGCAATGGCCGGGCGCGACGGCGATTCAGCGGGGGGTGTGACCGCCGAGCCCGAGGTCGGGGCAGGCGCGCTGGACGAGGAAGCCGCGGCGGGCGTGCCGGCCGACGATGGTGGCGGCTGCGAGGGGGCGGGCACGACCTGCGATCGCGAGCGCGGCCGCTCGTCGCCCTGGGCCTGGGACATCTGGCTCGGATCCAGGAATCGGCCGAAGATCATCTTCCCGGCTGTTGTCTGCAGCACGCTGGTCACGACGATGTCGATGTTCTTGCTGATCATCTTCCGGGCGTTGTCCACGACCACCATCGTCCCGTCGTCCAGGTAGGCGACGCCCTGGTTGTATTCCTTGCCTTCCTTCAGGATGAACACCTTCATGATTTCGCCGGGCAGGACGACCGGCTTGAGGGCGTTGGCCAGCTCGTTGATGTTCAGCACGTCCACGCCGCGCAGTTGCGCCACCTTGTTCAGGTTGAAGTCGTTGGTGACGATTTTTCCTGAGAGCGAGCGCGCCAGCTCGATGAGCTTCAGGTCCACTTCCCTGATCTCGGGGAAGTCCGCATCCGAGACGATGACCTCGGCGCCCGACATCTTCTGGATCTTCTGGAGGATGTCGAGCCCCCGGCGCCCGCGGTTCCGCTTCATCGAATCCGCGGAGTCGGCCACCAGCTGCAGCTCCTTCAGGACGAACTGCGGGATGACGATGGTGCCGTCAATGAAGCCCGTGTCGCACAGGTCGGCGATGCGGCCGTCGATGATGACCGATGTGTCGAGGATCTTGTAGCGGCGCTCGGGCCCGACCGCTCGAAACAGGCCCATCAGGCGGGTTGGCTCCAGCCACTCGCCCTTGCGCCCCCCCACGACCAGCCCCAGGTAGGGCATGAGGAGGAGGACGAAGCTGTGCAGGAACGCGACCCGTTGGTCACCCGGGTCCGCCCAGAAGAGCGCCGCGCCGATGCCCTTGGCCAGTGCCAGGCCGATGGCCCCGCCGATGAGGGCGCCGAACATGTGGGTGACCGGGGTCTCGCGGAGCTGCCACTCGAACACCACGGCGAGCGCCGCGAGCCCGAGCCCGAACAGCAGGTTACCCGCCAGCTCCGGCCCGAGGGGTCGCAGCAGGAAGGCCGAGTACACGACCGCACCTGCAAACAACAGGCGGGCAAGAACGAACCAGGCCATGACGCTCCAGTATGACGACGGGATGAACAGGGCAAAGGTAGAACTCCGGGGCCCGTGCGGTCAAGCGAAGGTCGACGAGGACCTGCCGTTGGGTTGGCAGTATCATGCGCTGGGCCGGATACGGCCCGGCTCCGTCGCCCCCCGGTCCGGGAATTCGTCACTCCGAGGAGGAACCCATGGCCCGTCTCCCGATTCGAAGCCTGGCCGCCGTCACCCTGGCGGCCGCCGGCCTTGCCACAGGCGTTCCGGCCCTGCTCGGGCAGGAGCCCCAGCCGCCCGCCGCTCCAGCGATTCAGAGCCTGTCCGAGCCGGGCGAGTTCCTGGCCATCCAGGCCCGCTCGCCCCAGACCGGCCTGGTGACCTTCGCGTCCAGCCGGGGCCAGGGCGTGCTGCTGCGAGGCCTGGCCACCGCTCCGGCCGAGGAGCGGGCGATGGCCTTCGTCGATCAGTACGGGAGCGCCTTCGGGCTCGCGACGCGCGCGAACGTTCGCGCGCTCCGGGCGCCGCAGCGGGACGCGCTCGGCCTCGAGCACGTGCGGCTTCAGCAGGTGGCCGACGGCATCCCGGTCACGGCGGGCGAGCTCATTGTGCACCTCCGCGGGGACCGCGTTGTCGGGGTGAACGGCCACACGCTGCCGGGTCCGATGCCAGTGCTCATCCCCGACGTCACCCCGGCCGGAGCGCAGGAGGCAGCGCGCGCCCTCGTCGAGAAGCACAAGGCCGACCTGGCGCCCGGAGCGTTCTACGGCGACCCCCGGCTCGAGGTGTTCAATCGCGGGTTGATTGACGAGGGCACGCATCCTACAAGGCTGGCCTGGTTCGTCGAGGCAACCGGGGAAGGTCTGCGGGAGTTCATCTGGGTGGACGCGCGGACGGGCGGCGTGCTGCTGAACTTCAGCCAGCTGGCGGACGCGAGGAATCGCACGGTCTACGACGTGGCCATGGGGACCACGCTGCCGGGCACGCTCGTCCGGTCCGAAGGCGGGCCGGCTACGGGCATCGTGGACGCGGACCAGGCGTACGACTTCGCGGGTGCCACCTACGACTACTTCTTCAACACGCACGGCCGCGACAGCTTTGACGGTGCGGGCGCCGAAATTCGCTCGTCGGTCCGGTACCGGCATCCGTCGCAGCCTGGCGTCCCGTATCAGAACGCCTTCTGGAACGGGACCCAGATGGTCTACGGCGAGGGCTTCGCGGCGGCGGACGACGTCGTCGGGCACGAGCTCACGCACGCCGTCACGGAGTACTCCGCCAACCTGTTCTACTACTACCAGTCGGGCGCGATGAACGAGTCGTTCTCCGACATCTTCGGCCAGACGGTGGACTTCGTCCGCGGCGCGGGCGACGACACCGGTGTTGCCCGGTGGCGGCTTGCGGAGGACCTGTCCATCGGCGCCATCCGCGACATGATGACGCCCACCACGTTTGGTGATCCCGGCAAGTTGAGCGACCCGCAGTTTTTCTGCGTGAGCGACGGGTGGACGAATCCAAACGGCGACAGCGGCGGTGTTCACATCAACAGCGGCGTGCCGAACCACGCGTTCGCGTTGATGGTGGATGGCGGCACCTACAACGGGCAGACCATCACCGGCATCGGTCTCGCGAAGGCAGGATTGATCCAGTACCGCGCCCTGACGACGTACCTGACGTCGGGATCGACGTTCGCCGACAATTCCACGGCCGTGAACCAGTCGTGCACGGATTTGGTGGGCACCGGCGGCATCACGGCCGGGGACTGCTCGCAGGTGGCCAACGCCATCCTGGCGGTCGAAATGGCCAGCCCGTGGCCGTGCACCGGCGCCACGCCGCCTCCGGCCACGTTCTGTCCCGCGGGCGGCGCGCCCGTTCCGGTGTTCTCGGACGGCTTCGAGAGCGGCGGCGCGAACTGGAACGTGTCCACCACGAGCGGCACGAACTGGGGGCTGGGGAACTTCTTTGCCAGGTCAGGGAACATCAGCGCGTACGGCGAGGACACCAGCGCCATCGCCGACCGCAGAATTGCCATGGCCAACCCCGTTGTCATTCCAGCCGCGGGACGGATGTACTTCGATCATGCCTTCGAGTTCGAGCACTCGGGCACGACGGCGTTCTACGACGGCGGCGTGCTGGAATACAGCACGGACGGCACGACCTGGAACGATGCCGGGACCCTCATCGATGGAGGTCACGCCTACGCCGGCACGCTCGACGCGGGAAACGTGCTCGGCGCACGGAGCGCGTTCGTGCGGTCCAGCTTCGGCTACACGGGCACGCGGCTGAACCTGGCATCGCTGGCCGGCCAGTCGGTGCGCTTCCGGTTCCGCATCGGGACGGACACCTCGGTCGGCTCGCTGGGTTGGCTCGTGGACAACGTGAGCATCTACTCGTGCGCCGGCGGACCGCCGCCGACCTCGGCGCAGCCGCCTACCGGACTGTTCGTGTCCTCGGTCGTGGGGAACCTCGTCACCATCCGCTTCACGCCTCCGGCGGCCGGGCTGCCGCCCACGGGCTACGAGCTCAGGGGCGGCATCGCACCCGGCCAGGTGGCGGCGGCGCTGCCGATCGCGGGGACCTCGCCCATCTACACGTTCGTCGCGCCAACGGGAGCGTTCTTCATCCGCGTGCACACCATCTCCGGCGCCAGCAGCAGCGGGCCGTCGAACGAGGTCCCGCTCGTGGTGAACGTGCCGTCACCGCCGTCGGCGCCCGGCAACCTGTTGGGCCTCGCGAACGGATCGTCGCTGACGCTGGCGTGGCGGAACACGTTCGGCGGCGGCGCGCCCGCGTCGCACGTGCTCGACGTCACGGGCTCCATCGTCACCTCGCTGCCGATCGGCCCGGGCAACAGCTTCAGCTTCAACGGCGTCCCGGCGGGCACGTACACGCTCAGCCTGCGGGCCACCAACGCCGGCGGCGCGAGCCCGTCGTCCAACAGCGTGACCCTGACCTTCCCCTCCGCGTGTACGGGCGCGCCGGCAACGCCGGAGAACTTCCTCGCCTACAAGGTGGGCAACACCGTGTTCGTGGTGTGGGATCCGGCGTCCACCGGGCCCGCGCCGACGGGCTTCGTGCTGAACGTCACGGGATCGTTCGTCGGCAGCTTCGGGACGCCGGCCCGTGCGATGAGCAGCCCCGTGGCGCCGGGCACGTACAACGTGAGCGTCGTGGCCACGAACCCGTGCGGATCGAGCGCCGCCACGGCGGTGCAGAGCGTCACGGTGCCGTGACGGCGGCTTGGGGCTTGGGGCTTGGGTCCTGGGGCTTGGGGCTTGGGGCTTGGGGCTTGGGGTCTTGATGTCTTGAGGTCTTGAGGGATCTGAGTGGAGCGCCGGGGCTTCAGCCCCGGCGTTTCCTTCAGGAGAGCAGCACGTCAAGCGCTTCGCCGACGGAGCGGACGCCGACGAGTTCTGCCCGGCCCTCGTCCCGACCCATGGCCGCGGCATCGGCACCGGCCTCGACGTTGGCCGCCGGCA
>CAZLBU010000014.1:0-16403 GCA_964557815.1 uncultured Bifidobacteriaceae bacterium
CCCCCAATCCCCCAATCCCCCAATCCCCCAATCGCCCAATCGCCCAATCGCCCGATCACCCCAATCGCAATGCGCAATGCCCCAATCATCAATCGCCCAATGAATCGCTCAATCGTCAATCAGCAATCATCAATGGGCGGCGCTGCGGGTATGCTTTCCGCATGCGCAGCGTACTGGCCCTGATACTCGGCGGCGGGCAAGGCAGCCGCCTGCACCCGCTCACCGAACTCCGCTCGAAGCCCGCGGTGCCCATCGGTGGCAAGTACCGGCTCATCGACGTCCCCATCAGCAACTGCCTGCACGCCGACCTGCGCCGCATCTTCGTGCTGACGCAGTTCAACTCAGCCTCGCTCAACCGGCACGTCAGCAGCGCCTACCGGATGGATCACTTCTCGCGCGGATTCGTCGAGATCCTCGCGGCGGAGCAGACCCCGACCTCCACGGCGTGGTTCCAGGGCACGGCCGACGCGGTGCGCAAGGCGCAACGCCACTTCATCGAGCACGAGGCCGACTACTACCTGATCCTGGCCGGCGACCATCTCTACCGGATGGACTACGCCGAGATGCTCGAAGCGCACCTCGATCGCAGCGCCGAGGTCACCATTGCCGTCATGCCCGTGGACGCGGCCGAGGCCACCGGGATGGGCATCTTCACCTTCGATCGGCACGGCGCCATCGCCAGCTTCGAGGAGAAGCCCAACGCCGAGCGCCTGAGGCAGATCGGCCCGAGCCTCGCCGCCGGCTCGGGCTTCATGCAGCCGGACGAGGCCCGGCCCTACATCGCCTCGATGGGCATCTATCTCTTCTCGCGCGAGGTCATGCTCGAGTTGCTGGCGCAGGAGGCGGGCCACGACTTCGGCCGCGAGCTCATCCCGGCGGCGCTGGCCCGCTACCGCGTCCGGGCGTTCCCCCACCGCGGCTACTGGGCCGACGTGGGCACGATTCCGAGCTTCTACGACGCGAACATCATGCTCACGCGCCCCGACGCGCCGTTCAGCTTCTACGACCCGTCACGGCCCGTCTACACGCACGCCCGATTCCTGCCGCCGTCGAAGCTCGTGGACTGCCGGCTCGACAACGCCCTGGTCGCCGAAGGCTGCTACGCCGAGCGCGCGACCATCGCGGACTCGGTGGTGGGCATCCGCATGTCAATCGGCGCGGGCAGCGAGGTCCGGCGCTCGGTGCTGCTCGGCGCCGACCACTACGAGCAGGAGCCGGAGCGCACGCCCGAATGGCACGCCGTGCCCATGGGCATCGGCCGTGACGTGGTCCTCGATCGCGTCATCGTGGACAAGAACGCGTGCATCGGCAACGGTGCACGGCTCGTCAACGCCGCGGGCCTCACCCACGCCGATGGCGACGGCTGGTACATCCGCGACGGCATCATCATCGTCCCCAAAGGGGGCGTTGTGGGTGCCGGGGCAACCATTGAGTGATTGCTGATTGATGATTGAGCGATTCACTGATGATTGAGTGATTGGGGCATTGGACATTGGATTGAGTGATTGAGTGATTGAGTGATTGAGTGATTGAGTGATTGAGTGATTGAGCGATTGAGCGATTGAGCGATTGAGCGATTGGTGGCGCAAGCCGATTCGCACCGTCGCGCCGAGATCGCCCGATGCCCCAATCACCCAATCACCAATCCAATGCCCGATGCTCCAGTCACCAATCGCTCAATGAATCGCTCAATCTGCAATCACCAGTCATCAATGGTCGCGCTACACCACGAATGGTCGCGCTACACCACGAATGGTCGCGCTACACCACGAATGGTCGCGCTACACCACGAATGGTCGCGCTTCGCCCCCTCCCCTGTAACCCACAATTAACACCTCCGTCACCCGTCGGAAACCTCGCGTCGTTACCGTGGTCAAAGGGATATGCCCGCGGAGGAACGACGGATGCTGCCGACCAGGATGGAGCGCGCCGATGGCGCGGCGACGACGCGAGCCCTGGCCGGGCGCGCCCAGGCCCGGACGCGGGTGCTGGTCGTCGAAGACGAGGGCGACATCGCCGGACTCATCCGCCACACGCTCGAGCGCGGAGGCGATGTGGCCGTCGACGTCGCCATGAGCGGCGACGAGGCGCTGAAGGTGGCCACCGCCGACCCGCCGGATCTGATCATCCTGGATCTGAACCTCCCGGTCATGGGAGGCCTCGAGGTCTGCCGGCTGCTTCGCTCCCGCCCGGGTACCGCGCGCGTGCCCATCATCATGCTGACGGCGCGCACGAGCGAGGGGGACCGCGTCACCGGCCTCGACGCCGGCGCGGACGATTACGTCACCAAGCCCTTCAGCCTGCGCGAACTGTCCGCGCGCGTCAGGGCCGTGCTCAGGCGCGGCCGGGGCGACGAGGCGCCGCCCACGCCGGCCGTCTATCGCGGACGCCACCTGGTCGCCGATTTCGAGGCCGTCTCCATCGCGGTGGACGGCGAGCCGGTCCGGCTCACGCGCCGGGAGTTCGAACTGTTGAAGTACCTCGTCGAGAACCGCAACCGCGTGCTCTCGCGCGATCGGCTGCTGGAGCGCGTCTGGGGATACGACCGCCTCATCGAGACGCGGTCCGTGGACGTGCACGTGGGACGCCTGCGCGGCAAGCTCGGCGAGGCCGGCAAGCAGATCGAAACCGTCGTCGGCCTGGGTTACCGGTTCGTCGAGTAGCCCGGCGCGTCACGCCCGTCGACGGCGGGCCGCTACTCCAGCCGCCAGCCCGCGTCCTGCAGCTGATCGGCGTGGATCGTGATGATGCGCCGTGCGCGCTCCACGCGGTGCCAGTCCTGGTACTCGACGCGCCGGACCACGCGGCTGTCCTCCTCCTCGAGCACTTCCCACCCGCCGCTGGTCATGGCAATGGTGTAGCGCCGCGTGTGGCCGTCGTTCCGGAGATGCTTGGTGAAGGCATGCATATGAGTACCGATGCGATCGTGCCGTACACGGTGGCACCCGCTCGGTAAATTCGGTGTAACAAACGCTGGCAAATGCCCGAAGATCAACGATTTAATGGGGTTACGGCACCACGACCCGGAGGGCGGACGGCAGGATCCCGATGCGCAGCGTGCCTTCGACGGCGCGAGGCTCGCCGTCCACATGAAACCCGATCGGGCCATCGGCGTGGATGAGGGCGTTGGCGAGCTGAGCCATGTGCAGCCCCGGGCGGGGCGCCAGCGTGCCACGGAAGAAGGCGGGCACCTGCGCGAGGAGCCGCCATGCCGGTTGTGCCTGGACCACCACGAGGTCGAGCTTCCCGTCGTCGAGTCGTGCCGCGGGGGCGATCTGCGCGCCGTTGCCGTACTGACGGGAGTTGGCCACCGCGATGAAGAGCGCCCGCTGCTCGGTGCGGCATCCGGCCGCCTCGATCGCGTAGGTGCGCGCGCGGTAGCCGGGCCACTCCGCGAAGGTCGCCTGCACGTAGCCCGGCAGGCCCCGGCGCGCCTGGGGTGAGGCCAGGCGCCGTGCGATCTCGGCGTCGAGCCCGATGCCGGCGACGTTGAAGAACAGGGCGTCGTCCAGGCGGCCCGCATCGATGCGCCGCGCGTGCCCGGTCGCCACGACCTCCAGCGCGCGCCCGGGATCGAGCGGCAGGCCGAGGTCGCGCGCGAGGCCGTTGCCGGAACCACCGGGAACGATCCCGAGGGGGATGTCGGTCAGTGTCAGCGCGCTGGCGACCTCGTTGATGGTGCCGTCGCCACCCCAGGCCACCACGAGCCCGATGCCCGAAGCCCGTGCCTGCTCCGACATCCGCCGCGCGTGCCCTCGCCCGGTCGTCGTGGCGACCTCCACCTCGAAGCCGCGACGCTCCAGGGCCTGCCTGGCGAGCGCGCCGGCGTCGGCCCGCCGGGCGCGGGCCGGACCAGACACCGGGTTGATGACAACGAGCGCGCGCATCAGGGCGCCAGGCGACGGAGGACGCGCGGCGGCAGCAGCCAGCGCAGCGTGCCCGGCCCGGCCGGCATCGCGCCGTCCACGTCGATGGCGCAGACGGCACCCTTGCGGAACTCGATGCGCCCGCGCGCGCCAAGGAAACGCGCGGCCAGCTCTCCCATGTCGGGCTCGTGGCCAACGAGGGCAAGGCGCCTGGACCGTTTGGCGTGGCGCCCGACCGCGTCGACCACCGCAGTGAACTTGCCTCCCGGCGCCAGCGCGTCGAGCACGTCCACCGCCACGCGCTTCTTGAAACCCGCAGAGAGCAGCGCCGCGGTCTCCTCGGCGCGGGTCAGCGGGCTCGTGAGGATGAGGTCGAGTTCCACACCAAGGGCGACGAGGCCCCGCACGCCGTCCTTGAATCGTCTCGCGCCCTCCGGCGTGAGCGGGCGCAGGCGGTCGTCGGGGTACTTCGGGCCACGCTCGGCGGCGATGGCATGACGAACGAGATAGAGCTCGATGATGGCGGCCATGACTATGCGGTGAACGTGGGTCGGTTGTCGCGCGCCGCTTCGATGACCAGGCGGCAGAGCTCCGTGATGGCGGTGCGTTCCCTGAGGAAGGCGGCATGCCCCTCTCGACATTCCTCCTCGAGCACACGCACCAGGGCGTCCAGATCGGTGGCGGTGGTGCGGTCGGAGGACGCGAGCGCGGCCTGCACCTCGCGGACGCGACCGATCAGGATCTCGAAGTCGTGGATGTTGCCGAGCTGGTCCTGGACGCGCTTCAACCGGTTGATCCGGCCCGTCGCCCTCGAGCGCATCAGCTCGCGCTCGACTTCGAGCGCGTAGCGCAGCTTCTTCGTGGCAATGCGCGCCTCGTGCAGGCGCTCGGACGAGTAGAGGCTGCCCGCCCGCCGGATGGCAATCCTGAGCGCCGCCGCCCGCCGGGCTGCCCTCCGGCGTGCACTGCGGATCTCGGCATCCTGTTGCCTGGCCGGCGGACGTGTCGGCGATTCGTGCAGCCTGGCCTTCAGCTTCTCGAGGGCGGTGGGCGTGATCACGTCGAGCATGGCGCGCCGGTGAATGGCCCGCTCCTCGGCCAGGTGGCGCCGCACCTTTCCCAGCGCGCGCGCGGACACGCCGGCGCGCGCGCCGGCCTCGTCCAGGTGTCCCAGCGCCACGTCGAGCTCACGGATGGGCCCCAGGGCACGCGTGATCCGCCGCACCTGTTTGCCGGCGCGGTCCAGGGCGTCGGAGCCGGCGGCCTCGGCCAGCACCGGCAGCACCTCGCGCAGACGCCGTGACGCCACGCGCGCGCGGTGCACCGAGGTCACGTCGCCCGACGCCGCGGCAGGCATGGCGTCCAGCAGCGCCAGCAACCGCTGTCGCATCAACCGGACCGGGAGCGGTAGGCGCTGCATGCTAGGATTCCGAGGCCGTCATTATACCGACCCCACCCGAGCCCCCATGCGCCTGGCCGCCATCGACATCGGCACCAACTCGGTCCACATGATCGTCGTGCGCGTGCGTCCCGACTTCTCGTTCGAGGTGATCGACCGTGAGAAGGAGATGGTCCGCCTCGGCGCCGGCGGCCTCGATGGCCGCAAGCTGACGCGGGCGGCGCAGAACGCCGCGCTGCAGGCGCTGTCGAAGTTCGAGCGCATCGCCCACTCGCACCAGGTGGACGAGATCCTGGCCGCCGCCACCAGCGCCACGCGCGAGGCCGAGAACGGCGGGGCCTTCCTCGCCGACATCGAGCAGAAGACCGGCATCCGCCCGCGGATCATCACGGGCACCGAGGAGGCGCGGCTCATTCACATGGCGGCGGTCTACGGCGTGGACACGCAGAAGGCCGCCGTCGTCATCGACATCGGCGGCGGCAGCGTGGAGATCACCCTCGGCAGCGGGCGCGAGGCGAAGTTCGCGCGGAGCTTCAAGATCGGCGTGATCCGGCTCACCGAGCGCTTCGTGAACTCCGATCCCATCTCCCGGCGTGACGAGCGCAAGATGGGGAAGTTCATCAGCGAGCAGGTGGACCGCTATCTCGGGCACGTCGTCAAGGAGGGGTTCGACCGCGTCATCGGCACCTCCGGCACCATCCTCTCCCTCGGCGCGGTGGCGACGGCGCTCGACGGCGGCCCCGTCCCCGAGGAAGTGCGCAACCTGCGCGTCGGCGCCAAGAGCCTGCGCCGCCTGCGGCGCAGCGTCACCGATCTCACGCTGGACGAGCGGCTGGCGCTGCCCGGCCTCGATCCCCGCCGCGCGGACCTGGTGGTGGCCGGCGCGGTGCTGCTGGCGACGCTGCTCGGCAAGCTCGGCGCGAACGAGATCACGCTGTGCGACCTGGCGCTCCGCGAGGGCCTCGTCCTCGACTACATCCATCGCCATCGCCGGGAGATTGCGCGCGTGGATCGCTACCCCGACGTGCGGCGCCGCTCCGCCATCGAGCTGGCGGACCGCTGCCAGTGGGAGGGCGACCACGCCCGGCAGGTCTCGCGCCTGGCGCACCTCATCTTCGACCAGACGCGGCACCTGCACGGCCTCGGCGATCGGGAGCAGGAGTGGCTCGAGTACGCGGCGCTGCTGCACGACGTGGGGAACCACATCAGCTACGAGCGCCATCACCGCCATTCCTACTACCTCATCAAGAACGGTGACCTGCGCGGCTTCGAACCCGCGGAGATCGAGATCATCGCCCTCGTGGCGCGCTACCATCGCCGGGGGACGCCGAAGAAGAGCCACGAGGGATACGCCGACCTGTCCCCGGAGCGCCGCCGGACGGTGCGCGTGCTGGCGGCCATCCTTCGGCTGGCCGAGACGCTGGACCGCTCGCGCCACGGCGTCGTCGGAGGCCTCACCATCCGCGATCGCGGCGCCGACCTCCGGATGCAGGCCGAGGCGACCGGCGACGCCGAGCTGGAGATGTGGGCGAGCACGCGGCAGCTGGCGGTGCTCGAGAAGGAGCTGGGCCGGCCCATCTCGTTGACCAAGGTGCAGCGCGATGCCCCGCCAGGCGAGACCCGCAAGGGGCCTCCGGCCCGCAGGGCCCTGGCCGTCCGGGCGTCACGCCGGCATGTCGCTCGCGGCGTAACGCCGATTTAACACGGCAGAAACTGCCGCGAAACCGCCGTCACCTACCCTGATGTCATGTCTGTTTCATCCCTCCGTCATCTCGCGCCCATCGCGATCGCGGCGCTCGTGACCGCGGCCTGCGGCGGCGGCTCCAGCCAGCCCGGGCAGGCCGGCGCGCCGGCGATCGTCACGCTCGACGGATCGAGCACGGTGTTCCCCATCAGCGAAGCGGTCGCCGAGGAGTTCCAGCGCGCGAACCCGGATACCCGTGTCACCGTCGGCATCTCCGGCACCGGCGGCGGGTTCCAGAAGTTCTGCCGCGCGGAAACCGATATCAGCAACGCGTCCCGTCCCATCTCGGCCTCCGAGATTGCCGCCTGCGCCAAGGCCGGCGTCGATTACGTGGAGTTGCCGGTGGCCTACGACGGCATCGCGATCGTCGTGAACCCGAAGGCCTCGTGGATTGCCGACATCACCGTCGCGGAGCTCAAGACCCTGTGGGCCCCCGAGGCGCAGGGCAAGGTGACGCGCTGGAGCCAGGTGCGGGCCGGCTGGCCCGATCGTGAAGTTCACCTCTTCGGCGCCGGCGTGGACTCGGGCACCTACGACTACTTCACCGAGGCCATCACCGGCAAGGCGAAGGCCAGCCGCGGCGACTTCACGTCGAGCGAGGACGACAACGTGCTCGTGCAGGGCGTCAGCAGCGACGAGCTGGCGCTGGGCTTCCTCCCCTTCGCCTACTACGAGGAGAACCAGGACAAGCTGAAGCTCATCCCGGTGGACGATGGGAATGCCGACAACGGAGCCGGATCGCTCCTGCCGAGCGCAGAGAGCATCCGGACCGGTACCTACCAGCCGCTCTCGCGGCCCGTGTTCATCTACGTCTCGACGAAGGCGGCCGATCGGCCGGAAGTGCAGAAGTTCGTGGACTTCTACCTGGCCGAGGCCGACGCGCTGGTCCGGGAGGTGAGCTACGTGGGCCTGGGGCCGGCCGCCTACCAGCTCGTCGGGGAGCGCTTCGCGAAGCGCGTCACCGGGTCGCTGTTCGCCGGCGCCGAGAACACGGTCGGCGTGACCATCGAGCAGCTGCTGGCGAAGGAACGCGCGCAGTAGGCCGATGCACACCCGCAGGCTCGAGTGGATCATCGAGCGCGCGCTGTTTCTCTGCGCGGCGCTCTCGGTGCTCACCACCGCCGGCATCATCCTGGTGCTGGCCGTGGAGACCTTCGAGTTCCTGCGCGAGGTGCCGGTGGTGGAGTTCCTGACCGGCACCGAGTGGACCCCGCTCTTCGCCACGCCCCGCTTCGGCGTGTTGCCGCTGGTGGCCGGGACGCTGCTGGTGTCGGCCATCGCCATGGTCGTGGCGCTGCCGATGGGCCTGCTCTCGGCCATCTACCTGAGCGAGTACGCGCCTGACGGCGTGCGCCGCATTGTCAAGCCGGTACTCGAGGTGCTGGCGGGCGTGCCCACCGTGGTCTACGGCTACTTCGCCCTGATGTTCGTCACCCCGCTCCTGCAGCGCGTGTTCCCGCAGATGTCGGGCTTCAACGCGCTCAGCCCGGGCATCGTGATGGGCATCATGATCCTGCCGCTGGTCTCGTCTCTCTCCGAGGACGCGATGCGCGCCGTGCCCCGCGGCCTGCGCGAGGGCGCGTACGCCCTGGGGGCCACGCGCATGCAGACGGCCCTGCAGATCGTGGTGCCCGCGGCCTTCTCGGGCATCACCGCCGCGTTCATCCTGGCGGTCTCCCGCGCGGTGGGCGAGACGATGATCGTGGCCATCGCCGCCGGGCAGCAGCCTCGGCTGACCGCCAACCCGTTCGTCCCGCTCGAGACGATGACCGCCTACATCGTGCAGGTGAGCCTGGGCGACACGCCGCAGGGCACGCTCGAGTACCGCACCATCTTCGCGGTGGGGATGCTCCTCTTCCTGATGACCTTCGGGCTCAACCTGGTCAGCACCTGGCTCCGCGAGCGGTTCCGCGAGGTGTACTCGTGAAGCACCGGGCCGATGCGCTGTTCCGGACCGTCGCGCTCGGCACCCTGCTGCTGGCGCTCGCGGCCCTGGGCGCGCTCGTCTACGACATCGTGTCCGGCGGCATCGGCCGGCTCGACTGGCAGTTCCTCACCAGCATGGCCTCGCGCCGGCCCGAGGACGCGGGCATCTACCATGCGCTGGCCGGCAGCATCTGGGTCATCGTCCTCACCGGCGCGCTGGCGCTGCCGCTCGGGGTGGCCGCGGCCGTGTACCTCGAGGAGTACGGGACCAGGAGCCGGGTGGCGCGCCTCATCGAGATCAACATCGCCAATCTCGCGGCGGTGCCCTCCATCATCTACGGCCTGCTGGGCCTGGGCGTGTTCGTGCGCGTGATGGGGATGGGCCGGAGCGTGCTGGCCGGCGCCTGCACGCTGGCCCTGCTGGCGCTGCCGGTGGTGATTCTCTCCACGCGCGAGGCCCTGCGCACGGTGCCCGGCTCCATTCGCGAGGGCTCCTACGCGCTGGGCGCCACCAAGTGGCAGACCATCTGGTACCAGGTGCTGCCCATGGCCCTGCCCGGGATCCTGACGGGGCTCATCCTCTCACTCTCGCGCGCCATCGGCGAGACTGCCCCGCTCATCACCATCGGGGCGCTCACCTACATCCCCTTCGCGCCAGACGGCATCTGGTCGCCGTTCACGGTGCTGCCCATCCAGATCTTCAACTGGGTCTCGCGCCCCCAGGCGGCGTTCAAGGAGAACGCGGCCGCCGGCATCCTGGTGCTGATGGCGCTGCTCCTCCTCATGAACCTGATCGCGGTATTCTTGCGGGACCGATTCCAGCGTCAGGGCCGGACATGAGCGTCGCCACCCCTTCCGTTCGCAGCCTCTCGGGCCTTGCGGCCCGGCCCGGCGCGGCCACCACCGCCGTGAGCGCCCCGGTCAAGATCGACGTGGACCGGATGAACTTCTACTACGGCCCCAAGCGCGCCCTGGACGGCATCTCCATCCAGATCCGCGCCAACCTCGTGACGGCCTTCATCGGGCCGTCGGGCTGCGGCAAGAGCACGTTCCTGCGATCGCTCAACCGGATGAACGACATCATCCCGGGCACGCGCGTCGAGGGAACGGTCCTCATCGACGGCCAGGACATCTACGCCCCGGGCGTGGACGTGGTCGAGCTGCGGCGCCGCGTCGGGATGGTGTTCCAGAAGTCGAACCCGTTCCCGAAGTCCATCTTCGAGAACGTGGCCTACGGCCTGCGGATCAACAACATGGCGCGGAGCAAGGCCGAGCTGAACGATCGCGTCGAGGAGAGCCTCCGCCAGGCCGCCATCTTCGACGAGGTGAAGGACCGGCTGCACGAATCGGCGCTGGCGCTCTCCGGCGGGCAGCAGCAGCGCCTCTGCATCGCGCGGGCGCTGGCCATCCGCCCCGAGATCCTGCTGATGGACGAGCCGGCCTCGGCGCTGGATCCGATCGCCACCCAGCGCATCGAGGAGCTCATCTACGACCTGAAGAAGACCTACACGATCGTGATCGTCACCCACAACATGCAGCAGGCGGCGCGCGTATCGGATCACACGGCGTTCTTCTGGCTGGGGCGCCTGGTGGAGTACGACCGGACGGACCGCATCTTCACCGCGCCGGCCGAGAAACTGACGGAAGATTACGTGACGGGCCGGTGCGGGTAGAGGGCAAAAGGCAGAAGGCAAAAGGCGGAAGGCAAAAAGGCAGAAGGCAAAAAGGCAGAAGGCGCATGGAACGGGTCGTTCGTCACTTCCAGGAAGAGCTCGAGACGCTGAAGCAGCGCCTGCTGGCCATGGGTGGGCTGGCCGAAGAGCGCACGCGCGTGGCCGTCCAGGGCGTGGTGGACCGGGATCACGAGGCCATCCAGGCGGTGCTGGCGGGTGACGAGCCCATCAACGACCTGCACATCGAAGTCGACGACCGCTGCTTCAAGCTGCTGGCGCTGCACCAGCCGATGGCGGCCGACCTGCGCGCCATCGTGGCGGCGGTGAAGATCAACACCGACCTCGAGCGCGTCGGCGACCTCGCCGTCAACGTGGCCGAGGCCGGCAAGCGTTACCTGCAGCACCCGCCGGTCAAGCCGCTCATCGACATCCCGCGCATGGGGGACATCGCCCAGGTGATGCTGCGCGACGCGCTGGACGCGTTCGTGCGCCGCGACCTCGCCCTGGCCGAGGCGGTGCTCCAGAAAGACGATGAGCTGGATGCGCTGAAGACACAGATCTTCCGGGAGCTGCTCACCTACATGCTGCAGGATCCCTCCACCATCGAGCCGGCGCTGGACCTCCTGCTCATTTCGCGCCACCTCGAGCGCATCGGCGACCACGCCACGAACATCGCCGAGGACGTCATCTTCATGGTGTCGGCGCGCGACGTGCGCCACCAGCCGCTGGAAGCCCACGGCCCCGGCGGACGCGGCTGATCGCCCGCCGGGCACATCGCATTCATCTGCGGAACAGATGGGTGTACCCGCACAAATGCGTGTGGCGCCCCGGGGGCTGGTCTACAATAGGGCGGTTATCCCACGCCATGGCTGACACGCTGACGATCACCGACAACCGAACCGGCAAGACCTACGAGGTCCCCATCACCGACGGCACCATCAAGGCGACGGACCTCAAGAAGATCCGGACCGAGGCCGCCGAGGACACGGGGCTGCTGACCTACGATCCGGCCTGCATGAACACGGCGGTCTGCCGCAGCAGCATCACCTACATCGACGGCGACAAGGGCGTGCTGCTCTACCGTGGCTACCCCATCGAGCAGCTCGCCGAGCACAGCACGTACCTGGAGACCGCGTACCTCATCCTGAACGGCGAGCTTCCGACGCCCGATCAGCTGAACACGTGGACGCACCAGATCACGATGCACACGATGGTGCACGAGAACATCAAGAAGTTCATGGAGGGCTTCACCTACGACGCCCATCCCATGGGCGTGTTCGTGAGCACCGTGGCCGCCATGTCCACGTTCTACTCGGACGGCAAGCTCATCTTCGACACCGAGCGGCGGCAGATGCAGATCCTGCGGCTCATCGCGAAGACCCCGACCATCGCGGCCTACGCCTACCGCCACAGCATCGGGCGCCCCTACGTCTACCCCGACAACGACCTGAGCTTCACCGGCAACTTCCTGAACATGCTGTTCAAGATGACCGAGATGAAGTATCAGCCCAACCCGGCGCTGGCGCGGGCGCTCGACGTGCTGTTCATCCTGCACGCCGACCACGAGCAGAACTGCTCCACCAGCACGATGCGCGGCATCGGCAGCTCGCACGTGGACCCGTACTCGGCGCTCGCCGGCGCGGCCGCCGCGCTCTACGGCCCGCTCCACGGCGGCGCCAACGAGGCCGTGCTCCGGATGCTGAAGGAAATCGGCTCGGTGGCCAACATCCCGGGCTTCATCACGCGCGTGAAGGCCGGCGAGGGCCGCCTGATGGGCTTCGGGCACCGCGTCTACAAGTCGTACGACCCGCGCGCGAAGATCATCAAGCGCACGGCCTACGAGGTGTTCGAGGTCACGGGGAAGAACCCGCTGCTCGACATCGCCCTCGAGCTCGAGCGCATCGCCCTCGAGGACGAGTACTTCATCAGCCGCAAGCTCTATCCCAACGTCGACTTCTACTCGGGGCTCATCTACCAGGCGATGGGCTTCCCGGTCGACATGTTCGCGGTGCTCTTCGCGATCGCCCGCACGGTCGGCTGGGTGGCGCAGTGGGAGGAGATGCTGCTGGACAGCGAGCAGAAGATCTTCCGGCCGCGGCAGATCTACACGGGCGCGGCGCCGCGCGACTACGTGGCAATGGACGCCCGGCAGTAGGCACGGGGCGGGGGAGGCCGGATGGGTTTCGGGCGGACACGTCACCGATCATCGCTTCCCCTCCTCGCCCTGCTCGCCGCGGGCGCCTGCCTCGCCGCGCAGGCACCCGCGCCCTTCGACAGCACCCGCGCCTACACCCACGTCCGCGACCAGGTGGCGCTCGGCCCGCGGCCTGCCGGCTCGCCGGCCAACGCCAGGCTCCGCGAGTACATCATCCGGACGCTCGCTCAATCGGGCTACAAGGCCGTCGAGCAGCCCTTCGAGGCCTCCACGCCCGTCGGGCGCGTGAGGATGGCCAACATCATCGCCACCCTGCCCGGCGAGCGTGCCGATCGCATCGTCATCGCCAGCCACTTCGATACCAAGCCCATCGACGAGTTCCGTTTCGTCGGCGCCAACGACGGCGCATCGAGCACGGGCGCGCTGCTCGAGCTGGCCCGCGTGCTGAAGGCCCGGCCGAAGCCCCGCTTCACCATCGAGTTCCTCTTCTTCGATGGTGAGGAGGCCTGGGGCGAGTGGCGCGACCCGAACCACACCTACGGCAGCCGCCATTACGTCGCGGAGGCGCGGTCCGCCGGCACGCTGGCCTCGCTCAGGGCGCTCATCCTGCTGGACATGATCGGCGACCGCGGCCTCAACCTGCGCCGCGACACCAACTCCACACCCTGGCTCACCGACATCATCTGGGCCACGGCGAGGCGCCTCGGCCACGGCGCGCACTTCCTGGACGAGCCCTTCCCGGTGGAAGACGACCACATCCCCTTCCTGCGGGCTGGTGTCCCCGCCGTCGACCTCATCGACCTCGACTACGCCGACTGGCACCAGGCGGGCGACACGCTGGACAAGGTGAGCGCCCGCAGCCTCCAGATCGTCGGCGACGTCGTCCTCGCCGCCCTGCCGGAGATCGAGGCGCGGCTGCTCAAGACCCGGTAGACGACGAAGACACGAGAAACCACGAAGACACGAAAGCGATCACGAAGGTCACGAAGCTTCGCGGTTTCTTGACTCGACAGCGACTACCGGTAGACCTCGGCGAGGATCTCCGCCTCGGTGAGGACGCGGGGCGAGGACTTGGCGCGCTGGAAGACCCGGTCCACGACCTGGTCGGAGGCCGGGATGCCGCGCTTCTCGAGCCAGTAGGTGACGTTCGACTTCCCCGACATCGGGCCCACCTCGATCTCCTGCTCCCGCCCGACGAGGCTGGCCGGGATGCCCGAATACACCGAGTCCATGAGCTCGCGATCGCCCTTCTTCCAGGCCTTCACCACGGCGGCGGCGTGCACGCCGGTGGCCGTACGGAAGGCGTCGCGGCCGATCACCGGGTAGTTGTCGGGGACCGGCACCCCACAGGCCTCAGACACGGCGTGACAGTACTCCTCCAGGTGATGGAGGTCGCGCTCGATGTAGCCCATCAGCACGAGGTTCACGAGCAGCAGGTCCATCGGCGTGTTGCCCACGCGCTCGCCGATGCCCAGCGCGGCGCCGTGCACGCGGCTGGCGCCCGCCTCGAGCGCCGCGATGCTGTTGATGACCGCGAGGTCGCGATCGCGGTGCCCGTGCCAGTCGATCCCCACGTCCGCGCCGGCGTCCTTGATGACCTGCGCGACGAAGCGGACGACGGCCGAGGCGCCGACCGGCGTGGCGTGCCCGACGGTGTCGGCCACGCAGATGCGTTTCGCGCCGGCGCGAATCGCGCAGCTGTAGATGGCCCGCAGCGTCTCCGGGTTCGCCCGCGTGGTGTCCTCGGTGACGTACATCACCTCGAGGCCCTCTTTCACCGCGAAGGCGACGGCTTCCTCTGTGCTTCTGAGGAGCCACTCGAGCGTCCACCCCTCGGTGAACTGGCGGATGGGCGACGATCCGATGAAGGCGCAGCACTCCAGGGGCACGCCGGTGCGCTGCGCGATCTCCACGATGGGGCGGATATCGTTCACGTGCGTCCGCGCCGCGCAGTTCGGCTTCACCGCGAGCCGGGCATCGGCGATCTCGCGGACCAGGCGCTCCACGTCTGCCACCACCTGCGGGCCCGCGCCGGGCAGCCCGACGTCGGCCGAGCCGATCCCGAGCGCGTCGATCAGGTGGAGGATACGGATCTTCTGGTCGATGCCCGGCGAACGCACCGAGGGCGACTGCAGCCCGTCGCGCAGGGTCTCGTCGTTCAAGATCACCACGGGCGGCCGCTGTGGGGCGCCGATGCGGTTCCAGTCGAAGATGAGCGAGTCGATCATGAGTGCGCCAGGACCAGCCTACTACCGATGCGCGGGCGGCACACGGCGCCGGGCGGCGTACAGGCTCGCGGCCAGCGCGGCCGCCGCGATGCCCGTGGACAGGGCCGCGGCCCGCCGCACCTGCGGCCTGAAGGCATCACGGATGAGCTCCACGGGCGCGCCCTGCCGCCAGCGTTGCAGCTGCTCGGCCACGAACGCGTCACCGGCCCGCCGGAGCTGGTAGTCGAACGAGAGATTCCAGATGACCAGCGCGGCCACCCACGGCGCCCATCGCCTCATGCGCCGCCCGCGGGTGCCGCACCCTTGTACCGCACGACCAGCGCCGTGACGTCGTCGAACTGCTCCGCGCCGCGGGCGAAGGTCTGCACCGCCTCGACGATGTGCGCCAGCACCTCGGCGGCGGGCTTGCCGTGATGCGCCTTGAGCACCTCGACGAGGCGCCCCTCGCCGAACTCGCTGCCGTCCACGCTCTGCGCCTCCGTCACCCCATCGCTGTACATCACGAGCGTGTCTCCCGGCTTCAACGTCAGCCGGCTCGACGTGTAGGTCGCGAAGTCGAACAGGCCCACGGGCATCCCGTCGGCCTCCAGCCGGCGGAGCCCGTCCTCGCCCAGCACCAGCGCCGGGTTGTGGCCCGCGCTGCAGAACGTCAGCTCGCCCGTGGGGGAGAGCTGGCTGTAGATCGCGGTGGCGTACCGCGCGTCGATGGCCCGGCGCGTCAGCACGCGGTTCATCTGGGACATCGTCTCGGCCGGGTCGGTACCCGCCGCCGCGAACGCCGAGAAGATGCCCATGATCTTGGAGGTCAGCAGGGCGGCCGCCGGCCCCTTGCCCGCCACGTCCCCGACGAGGAAGGCGAACTGGCCGTCGCTCATCTCGAGCAGATCGTAGAAGTCGCCCCCGATGGTGCGGGCCTGCACCGAGGTGCCGCTGGCCTCGTAGAAGTGCCCGTTGTGCGACCCTTCGGGCAGCAGCGCGCGCTGGATCTCGGCGGCGATCCTGAGCTCGTGCTCGATCCGCGCCTTCTCGAGCGTCTCGCGGTAGAGCCGCGCGTTCTCGATGGCCACGCCCGCCTCGGTGGCCAGCGTGTCCAGCGCCGTCCGCGTGTGCGGCGCCAGGAGGCTCCCCTTCTCGCGCGAGTCCAGGTAGAGCACGCCAATCGAGCGGGTCTCGGCGGGCAGGTCGGCCTTGTCGAGGTAGCGCACCAGGCGCAGCGGCGCGCACGCCACGTGGCGGATGCCGAGGGCCACCGTGCCCATGTGTACGTTGGCGAGGTCGCCGTCGAGCAGGTCGGCGACGATCTTGATCTGGCCGGTCTCGTAGACCTCCTCGGGGATCTTCCGGCTCGTGTCGAACCGCGTGCCGGGCAGCGTGATGCGGCCGCGCGCCCGCGCCAGCTTCATGTCCAGGCC
>CAZLBU010000014.1:16413-19769 GCA_964557815.1 uncultured Bifidobacteriaceae bacterium
GCTCGGCGCCGGTGACCTCGATGGCGGCGTCCAGCACCAGCGCCAGCACCTCGTCCAGTACGCGGCCCGAACCCAGCGCCCGCAGGCCCTCGAGCAACGCCGCGAGCTGGCGCAGGTCGCTGACCGCCGTCACCGGCGTGCGCTCGCTGGAGCTCACCGGATCGCCGACGAGGAAGACCACATCGGTGCCGGCCGCGCGGCCGAACTGGATGCGGTCGCCGCTGGCGAGCTTGTGTTCGGTGACCTGCGTGTCGTTGACGAAGGTGCCGTAGCGGGATCCGCGATCGCGGAGCACGAAGTCGCCGTCGACCCGGACGATCTCCGCGTGATCGCGAGACACGTCGCTGCCGGTCAGCCGCACGTCGTTCTCGGTCCGGCGGCCGATGGTCAGCTGCGGCTTGTCGAGCGGGATGACCCGGCGGCCAAGCCCGTCGTTCAGTTCGAGACGCGCCCCTGTCATATGCGGTGGGTCTTCATTCTAGCCGACTAGAAGAACGCCCATGCGGCCGCCGCCAGCGCCGCGGCCGCCGCCGCCAGGGCCGGAACGAGCCATCGGGAGCCAGAGGGCCGCCGTGACCCGGGAGGCGGAATCCGCGGCTCGGCCGTCGCCGTGCCGCACCGATAGCAGATGAGGGCATTGGCGGCAATCTCGGTGCCGCAGGACCGACATTTCATGTCACGATCTTAGCGTCAACCGCCATGATCCCCATCAAGGACGTCATCCCGTCGCGGACCACGCCGGTCGTCACCGTGCTGCTCATCGCGGCGAACGCCCTGGTGTTCCTGTACCAGCTGGGGCTCTCGCCGGAGGAGTTCGAGGCGTTCGTCTTCGCCTTCGGCCTCATCCCCGCGCACTTCACGGTGCCCACGCTCTTCACGTCCATGTTCGTCCACGCGGGCCTCGGCCACGCGGGCGGCAACCTGCTCTACCTCTGGATTTTCGGCGACAACATCGAGGACCGGCTCGGGCACGGCCGGTTCCTCGCCTTCTACCTCGCCACCGGCATCGTCGCCGCGCTGTCGCAGACGGCCATGGATCCGGCCTCGCGGATTCCCATGGTGGGCGCCAGCGGCGCCATTGCCGGGGTCATGGGCGGCTACTTCGTGCTGTATCCCCACTCCCGCGTGCTCACGCTCTTCCCGTTTCCGCTGATGCTGTTCGAGGTGCCCGCCATCTTCTTCCTGGGCCTGTGGTTCGTCATCCAGTTCGTCAGCGGCCTGGGCTCGCTGGCGGCCGCCGCCAAGGGCGGCCTGCCGGGCGGCGTGGCCTTCTGGGCCCACATCATGGGCTTCGTCGCTGGGGTCGTGCTGGTGCGCCTCATGCGCCGCCCCGAACGGGAGCGCGTCGAGTGGTGGGCACCTTAAGACATTGGCGATTGCCGATTGATGATTGACGATTCAATGGCGATTGGGGATTGAAGGATTGGGGAATGGGATTGGGTGATTGAGCGATTGAGTGATTGAGTGATTGAGTGATTGAGTGATTGAGTGATTGAGCGATTGAGTGATTTCGCTGTCTTGTCCTGCAATCGGCGCCATCTGCGTGGCATCTGCGGCCCGAATCCACGTCTCAACTGCGTTTGCGGATCTCCTGCGAAACCTTCGCGAGCTGCAGCATCAGCTTCTCGTACTCCGCCTGCCACTCGGCCGCGGGCATGTCGCCCTTCCTGCGTTTGAGCTCCTCGGCCTGCGCCTCGAGGCTGCGCTGCTGCTTCACGAGCGCGGCGAGCTCGGGGTTGCTGGCCACTGCCGCCGGCTCCGCATCGAGATGCCATAGCCGAGCCATGCCGCCGTCCGGGCCCTCACCACCTTCCTCGCGGCCAACGCCGTCGCCGTTGTCGTCCAGCAGCGCGCGCTCCGTGGTCAGCTGCCCGCGCTGCTCGTAGTGCTGCTTGACGGCCAGGCTCGTCGCCTCGAACACCTCGAAGATCGACGTGCGCCCGTTCTTGTCCAGGTCGGTGGAGGCCTCGCTGATCGCCTTGACGAGGTACTCCGGGAACACCGTGGCGTACTTCTGCGCCGCCGAGTTGGTGGCGGTGATCACGACGCGTCCCTTCCCCTTCAGCGCCTCGAGGAACGGGAAGCTCGCCGCCGTGGTGTTGACCACGATGAGGCGCCCGGGAAGGCCGGACAGCAGCGTGTTCCACTCCTGGGCGGCCATGTCAGGGCCGACCAGGTTGAACTTCGCCACGTCGCCGTCGTAAGTCCCGTGCCCGAGCAGGATCAGCAGCACCAGGTCGTCGACGGACGCGCCCTTGCGGATTTCATTGAAGACGGCCTTGACGTTCGCGGCCGACCCGGTCGCGCCGCCCGACACCGATTCGTCCACCAGCACGCGCACGCGCGCGGCCTCGAACCCGTAGCGGTCCACGAGCGAGGCCTGCAGCGTCGAACGCCACTGCTTCATCTGCTCCGCGTACTTCTCACCGCCGGACGCCCCCGACACGATGACGGCCCACCGCGTTTCGGCCCAGGCCGTCGCAGGCGCGGACAACAGCATCACCGCAACGAACGCGCCAAGCAGCCTCCTCGCCACCCCCTGCCATCTGCGCATCTGCGTCATCTGCGTCATCTGCGTCATCTGCGTTATCTGCGTCATCTGCGCCATCTGCGTTCGGTGTCTGCGTTCAGGCGAAGCCCACTCGGCGTCTCAGCAGCCACTCCGCCGCCAACAGGCCCATGATACCCAGCAGCGTCCACGCGTTGTGCCACAGGTCGCGCACCTCGGTCGGCTGCCGGCCCTCCCCCGCATCGCCGAGCAGGCCGGGCAGGTCACCGACCTCGTCCGGCTCGAGATACCGTCCTCCCGTCGCGGCCGCCAGGCGTTGGAGCACGGGCTCGTTCAGCCGCGGATCGCTCGTCTCCGGATCCACGCCGCCCACCAGCACGTGCCGGGACGCCGTCCCGAGATGGGTCGAGCCGCGCCGCGCCTCGACGTCGAGGCGGTAGACCCCCGGCTCGTCGAACCGCGCGGCCGCGGCATACCGACCCTCGCGCGGCTCGGCCAGTACGGGCGTCGACGTCCGGACCTGCCCGGCGGGCGCAGTCACGGTCAACGTCACGTCGGCGTCAGCCGCCGCGGTGAACCGTGCGTCCCGGACGAACACGTTGACCGTCTCGACCGCGCCGGGAAGGTTGACGGACATGGGGGCCAGCGCCACCGGTCCGGGCGCCGGCGCCGCCAGCCACCGCACCACCTGGCGCCAGATCGTGTCGTAGGTGGTGTCGGCCGCGGGCCGCATCATGCGCCAGCGCCACGACGCTTCGCCCGAGAACACCGCCGACCGGCCCTGGCCATACCGCTGCACCGCCATCAGCGTATGGCCTTCGCCGCCGGGGCTGGCTGTCACGGCGAG
>CAZLBU010000015.1:0-1957 GCA_964557815.1 uncultured Bifidobacteriaceae bacterium
CTTCACCTGGAGCGGTGCCGGCATGTCGCCGACCTCGTCCAGGAACAGCGTGCCCCCGTTGGCCATCTCGAGGCGGCCGGGTTTGCGATCGTGCGCGCCCGTGAACGCCCCTTTCTCGTAGCCGAAGATCTCCGACTCGAACAGGGTGTCGGGCAGCGCCGCGCAGTTGACGGCCTGGAACTTCTCCTGGCCGCGCCGCGACAGCTCGTGGATCATGCGGGCGACGACTTCCTTGCCGGCCCCGGTCGGTCCGAGGATGAGGACCGAGATGTCGGACTTCGCCGCGGTCCGGATCCACTCGAAGATCGCCAGCATCTTCTCGTCGCGGCCGATCATCTCGCGGAAGCGCTGCACCGAGGGTGACGACTCCTCGACGCCCACGTGGGCGCGTCGCTCGAGGAAGGTGTCGAGGAGCCCGGCGACCGGGCCGTCCGGCCGCGCGGCCGTGTACCCGGGCACGTCGCCGGGCACCTTCCGGACGACACCGAACTCGACGAGCTCGCGGACGCAGTTGTCGATGTCCAGGCGCAGGCGGCCGAACGTCTGCATCAGCGACTCGATGTCGAACGCCTCGCCCGGCCGGGCGCTCAGGAACCGCAGGATGCCCGCGCGCAGCGGCGACTGCACCAGCGAGCGGAACCGGGTCTCGATGTCCGCCTCCGGGCGCGACACCGACGTCGCCCGTCGCGCGGCAAACGTCACATCATCCATGGGCACGTTCCGGGACCACAGGCAAATGCTACCCTAAGGCGATGCCGCACCGCGCACCGGGGTCCCCCCAGAAGGGCCGCAAGTCGTTCCTCACCGGCAAACCCATCCGCTACTATCGGCCGAAAGGCTCGCCCGCGATACGCACGCTCGTGGACGAGGGCTTCCAGGCCTTCAATGCCGCCCGGCTCGGCGAGGCCTGCCGTATCTTCACCGACAAGATGCTGGCCAGGGACCACGACACGACTATCGGCCTGACCATCGCCGGCGCGCTGACGCCGGCCGGCCTCGGGGGCTGCATCATCACGATGATGGAGCGGGGGCTGGTGGATTTCGTCATCAGCACAGGGGCCAACCTGTACCACGACCTGCACTACGCGTTGAACTTCACCCTGCGCCGCGGGTCGCCCTTCGTGGACGACCGGATCCTCTACGAAGAGGGGGTCATCCGCATCTACGACGTGTTGTTCCCGGCGCAGGTGCTGCTCGACACCGACCGCTTCATCCGCGAGTTCCTGGCGACCAGCGGCCTCGAGGGCCCGGTCTCGTCGGCCGACCTGCACTACGCGCTCGGCCGCCACCTGCTCGAGCGGCGACCCGGCTGCGAGGCCTACTCCGTCGTGGCGAGCGCCGCGAAATACGGGGTTCCGATCTACACCTCGTCGCCCGGTGACAGCTCCATCGGCATGAACATCGCCTACCACGAGCTGATGAACGGCGGCACCCTCATGGTGGATCCGAACAAGGACGTCAACGAGGTGTGCGCGATGATCCTGGCGGCCGAGAAGAACGGCTGCGTCATCCTCGGCGGCGGCTCGCCCAAGAACTTCTACCTGCAGGGCCAGCCCACGCTCTGGGAGGTCTACAACATTCCCAAGGGCGGCAACGACTTCTTCATCCAGATCACGACCGACCAGGTGGTCTGGGGCGGCCTGTCCGGCGCGACGCCCGCCGAGGCCGTCAGCTGGGGCAAGGTGAACCCGGGCGTGCTGCCGGACACGTGCGTGGCCTACTGCGATTCGACCATCGCCTTTCCGATCTTCTCCGAGTACGCCGTCGGTCACAAGAACGGGCGGCGCAAGCGGAAGGGGCTGGTGCACAGGCGCGGGGCGCTCGTCGCCGCCCTCGTCGAGGAGGCACGCACGCGGACGGCCCGGGCCGCGCGCGCTGCCACCCGTTCGAAGCGGAAGGCCCGCAAGGACTGATGGGCACCCTCTGGTCCGCGCTCGGGCCCGTGGCCGAGGCCGTC
>CAZLBU010000015.1:1967-6610 GCA_964557815.1 uncultured Bifidobacteriaceae bacterium
CCCCGCGTCTACGCCGACGCGAACGTGCCCGCCGACCTGGTCGGCTTCATGCGCGACACGCTCGCCTGGGACGTGCTGTTCGTCATGGAACAACCGGACCTGCGGCGGGCCCGCGACGACGAGCACTTCCGGCTGGCGCGGCAACTGCGGCGCACGCTCGTCACCCTCGATCGCGACTACCTGGACGATCGGCGCTTTCCGCCGGCATCAAGCGCCGGGGTCCTGGTCATCGCCTCGCCGAATCGCCGGGCGTTCGAGTCGCTGCTCGCCCGGTTGGACGCGGGGCTCTTCCGTGCCGTCGGCGTGCCCCTGCCGCTCGAAGGGCGTAAACTGCACGCACACAGCGACTGGACCTCATGAACCTCGGACTGGATCTCTCCGACGGCGCCGCGCGCGTCGTCATCGTCAACGAGCACGCGCAGGTCCTTGCGAGGGCCGAGCATCCCCTCGGTGCAGGCTCGGTGTCCCAGGCGGCCGCGGCCGCGATGCGGCGCGCGCTGGCCGGCGCGGGGGACGTGCAGCGCGGGGCCATCGCCTTGACACACCCGGGCGAGGCCATGCCGGCCGAGCTGGAGGCCGCCTTCCGCGAACTGCTCCCCGGCACACCGAGCCCGGCGGTGGTGGGCGCTGGAATGGCCGCCGTCGTCGCGGAGGGCTGGTGCGGCGCGGCGCGCGGGCTGGCCAACGTCGTGACGCTGTCCGCCGGCGAGCACGTCACCGCCGGGATCGTCTTGAACGGCAAGCCGTGGCACGGCTCGCATGGGCTGGCGGGATCGGTCGCGTGGCTGTCCCTCAACCCGGTCGAGCGGGAGGACTACCGTCGGTTCGGCGGCCTCGAAGCCGACGTCTCGGCCTCGGGGATCGTCCGCCGGACGGTGTGGCGCATCAAGGCCGGCGACAGCTCGGTGGTCGCCCAGCAGAACGGCGGGGATCTGTCCCGCATCACCATTGACCAGGTGCTCCAGGGGGCGCGCGCCAACGATGGCGTGTGCCTGTCGGTGATCCGCGACACCGCCAAGTACATCGGGATGGCGCTCTCGAACCTCGCCGCGACGCTCGATCCCGAGGTCATTGTCCTTGGCGGCCTGATCGCCACGTCCGGCGACATGCTGCTCGAGGGCATCCGGCTCGAGTGCGGTCGCCGCCTCGGCCCCGCGCAGGCCGAGCGCCTCCGTATCGTGCTCTCGCCGCTTGGCCACGACGCCGCGGCCATCGGGGCCGCGAGACTCGCCAGCGAGCCGCAATGATCGTCCTGGCGGGCGCCCGCGTGGTGCTGCCGGACCGCGTCCTCGAAAAGGGCTCGGTCGTCATCCACGAGGACCGCATCGTCGAGGTCCGCGACGAGACCGTTGATGCCGCCGCGGGTGCGCTGGTCCTGCCGATTCAGGGTCGCGTGCTCGTGCCGGGCTTCATCGACGTGCACGTACACGGCGTCGAAGGCAGGGATGTCCTCGACGGCGCCCTGGCCGTGGCGGAGGTGGCGGCTCGACTGCCGCGCTACGGGGTCACGGCGTTCTGCCCGACCTCCGTTGCCTGCGCGCCGGCCGACCTGGACATCTTCCTCGGCGCCGTGGCCTCGGCGCGTGCCGTGCCGCCGGCACGCGCGGCCCGCGTGTTGAAGGCCCACCTCGAGAGCAATTTCATCAATCCCGCGTGGAACGGCGCGCAACCGGCGCACTGCCTCCGCACACCAGCTGGCGCCGGGCGGCTGTCGTCCGGCCCGGGCGAGTTTGGCGCCGACGACGTGCTGCGCACGATGGCCGCCCGCCAGGAGGCCGTTGGCATCGTCACGATGGCGCCCGAGATCGAGGGGGGCCTTGACCTCGTCCGGCTGCTCCGCGGCCGCGGGCACGTCGTCTCCATCGGGCACAGCGGGGCCACGTACGCAGAGGCGCGCGATGCGATCGCGGCCGGCGTGACACACGCCACCCATCTTTTCAACCGCATGTCGCCGCTCTCGCATCGGGAGCCGGGCGTGGCCGGTGCCGTCCTCGAGGCGTCCGGGGTTGCCGCCGAGGTGATTTGTGACGGTTACCATGTGCACCCCATCGTCGTGCGCCTGGCACTACAGGTGAAGGGCGCCGCGGGCCTCCTTGCCATCACCGACGGCACCGCCGCATCGGGCCTGCCGGTCGGATCGCGTGCCAGGCTTGGCGGCCGTGCCATCGTCGTGACGCCACGTTCGGCTGAGCTCGAGGACGGCACGCTGGCCGGCAGTGCCATCACGATGGACCGTGCCTTCCGCCTGCTCGTCGAGGAGGCCGGCACGCCGCTCGAGACGGCTGCCCGCCTCTGCGCGACCACGCCCGCCGAGCGCCTGGGCCTGGCCGACCAGGGACGCATCGCGCCCGGCGCGCTGGCAGACCTGGTCGTGCTGGACGACTCGCTCCGGGTGCAGGAGACGTGGATCGGCGGCCTGCGGCTCCCGGAACACTGACCCCAGCCAGTCCGTCTACTGAGGCCATGAGCCAGCGACACTCGTACGCCAGCATTCAGGCAATGGCCCGGGCCGCGCTCGCCGCCGGGTGTGCTGTGGCGCTGGCGGCGTGCGAGGTCAACCTGAACACCGAGGGGCTCACCTCGAAGGAGACGAAGACCTTCACGGTCACCGGGCAACCCAACCTCACGGTGGAGACCTTCGACGGTTCCATCGAAATCCACTCGTGGGATCGGAATGAGGTCGAGGTGGAGATCGAGAAGCGGGCGATGGAACAGGCGCTGATCGAACAAATGAAGGTCGAGGCCGAGCAGCAGGGCGACCGCATCGTCTTGCGCGTCACGGGGCCGGCGGATCGGGATCGGGAGTTCAGCGGCGTGACAGTGGGTGTCCACATCTCGCCGGCGGCGCGCCTTCGCGTCGCGGTCCCGCGGAAGCTGATGCTGCAGGCGCGCACCGAGGACGGATCGATACGCGCGGAGAACCTCGAGGGCCGCCTCACCCTGAGGACCGGCGACGGCAGCATCACTACGGATCGGGTGACCGGCGAAATCGAGGTCCGCACCGGCGATGGCGCGATCCGGATGGAGAAGGCCGAGGGCCGGCTGAACCTCGAGACCAACGACGGCAGTATCACGCTCTCCGCCAGGCCCACGGTCCTTCGCGCGAAGACGGGTGACGGGTCCATTCGCGTGCAGATCGAGCCGGACACCGCGATGGCGGAGGCATGGGATCTGACGACCAGCGACGGCAGCGTGACCCTGACGCTTCCCCCCTCGTTCAATGCCGAGATCGACGCCGAGACGAGCGACGGATCGGTGCGCTCGTCCCACCCCGCGCTCAGCATCGATCGGGATGACGAGGAACGACGCGAGCGCCGCCGCGAGTTGCGGACCAAAATGGGCGAGGGCGGTCCGGTACTCAGGATCCGCACCGGCGACGGGTCGATTCGCTTCGAGAGCTAGCCGCTAGCGCGGAGAGGCGCCGGCGTAGCTGGCTGGATCATCCAGCCCGAGCGCTGCGAAGGCGTCCCGCCGCTCGCGGCACTTGCTGCACTGGCCGCAGTGCTGCGGCACGCCGCCGGTATCGATCGGCTCGACCGGGTTCATGCACGACAGCGTCAGCTCGAGCGGAACGCCCAGCTCCAGGCCCAGCCGAATCACGTCTTCCTTGTGCATCTGCAGGAACGGCGCGCGGACTTCGAGCCGGTGATCGAGCCCGAGCGACAACGCCTGCTCCATGGCCGCGAAGAACGCCGGCCGCGCGTCGGGAAACGGGTTTCCCGCCAGTGGACCGAGCGCGATGCGCGCCGCTCGCCGCGAGGCGGCGACCACGCCGGCCTTCGCCAGCAGCACCAGGTTCCGCCCCGTGAGGTACACGTCCTCGTCCGGCGTGTCATAACCCGGCGGCGTGCCGCGAATGGCCCAGTGGGAGGGTGCGTACACGTCACGCATGGTGAACTCCACGCGTTCGAGCGAGGCGATACCCGAACGAAGCGACGGATGCGCGAGCAGGCGCTCGACCATGGCCAGTTCCTGCGGCTCCCAGGCCAGCCCGACGCTCACGTAGACAGGGACTACCGGGGCTCGCTGCGCCTCGTGCGCGACCAGGACCGCGCTGTCGAGGCCTCCAGACAAGAGGACGAGCGTGGCACCGGGTGACGGCGCGAGTCGATCGGTCATGGACGTGGCCTGATGCAGCATACTTTGGACAGCCGGTGGCGGCTCCCATGATCGTCTTCGACCTCGACGGCACGCTCATCGATTCGGCCCGCGACCTGACAGACGCCGCCTCGGAGCTCGTGCAGGACTACGGTGCCGAGCCGCTCGGCGAGGATGTCGTCGTCGGCATGGTGGGCGAAGGCGCACGGATCCTCGTGCAGCGCGCGCTCGGGCACGCGGGCCTGGACCCTGCCATGCCCGGCGCGCTCGAGCGCTTCATGGCCATCTACGATCGCCGCCTGCTGAACCACACCACGGCCTACGAGGGCATGCACGAAGTGCTGGCGATGCTCGTGCACGCCGGGCCCCTGGCCGTGCTCACGAACAAGCCGGTGACACCCGCCGAGCGACTGCTCGAGGCGCTCGGCCTGCGTGGATTCTTCTCGGAGGTGCTCGGCGGGGACGGCGTTCATCCGCGAAAGCCCGACCCGACCGCGCTGCGGGTGCTGGCAGCATCGGCCGCGGGGTCGGCCGTGATGGTCGGG
>CAZLBU010000015.1:6620-9364 GCA_964557815.1 uncultured Bifidobacteriaceae bacterium
GACCGCCGAAGCTGCGGGCTGTCCCTTCGTGCTGGCGGCGTACGGGTTTGGCGCCTCGAAGTTCGGCGGGCACGCGCCGCCAGGGGCGCGCGTCGTGCATCACGCCCGAGAGCTGGCGTCGCTGGCCGACACGCGTACCTTCGACGCGGCCCGCATGCCGATCGTGATGCGCTGATCGGATCGGCCCTTCAGCCGGACGCTGTCGGACACTTCATCACGCGCCTCCACCTCGATCGACTCGCCGGGCATCAGGTTGTGGTGCTCGATGAAGCGGAGGAATGGCGCCTCCTGATCCGTGACGCGCGTGACGGTGACCCGCTCGCCGAGGGGGCAGGTGAGCAGCGTGTCGAACTCGTGGCGAGCCACTTGGCCGTCGGCCTTCGGGATGGGATCGCCATGAGGGTCCACTTCGGGGCGGCCGAGCATCTCGTCGATGCGCTCGATGAGCCGATCCGACACGTGGTGCTCGAGCTGCTCCGCCTCGTCGTGCACCTCATCCCAGCCGAGTCCCATCACCCGCACGAGGAACAGCTCGATCAGGCGGTGGCGCCTGAGGACCAGGGCCGCGAGCTTCTCCCCGGCGGCGCTGAGCCGCACCCCGTTGTAGGGCTCGTACTCCACCAGGCCGGATTCGGCGAGCGCCTTCACCATGGTGGTGGCCGTGCCCGGCGCCACGCCGAGCGCCGAGGCCAGCTGGCCCATCGGCACAAGGCGCTGGCCGTCGGCCAGGTGTCCCTCGCCCAGATAAATCGCTTTCAGATAGTTCTCGACGGTGCTTGACGGAAGCATTGCAGAATCTTGAGTTTACCAAAGTTGTCCCGGTCGGGCTTTGACATTTTGCATGGCGCTGTGATTTAATTTTGGATAGTCAAAATTCTTTATCCCATGTCCTTCATCTGGGTCGTTCTTCTTCTCGTTCTCCTCGTCGTCGTGCTCGCGCCTCAGGTGGGTGTGCTGGCACGGTGGCGGCGCCGGCAGGTGGCACTGGGCCGGGAGCAGGCCGAGAACGCCCTGAAGCACCTGCTGAGCCAGGCCTCAGCGGGGCACGCGGCCTCGCTGTCGTCGCTCCAGGGCGCCCTTCGGGCGGGCGACCGCACCCTGTTGGCGCTGACCGAGCGCCTCGAGCGCGAGGGCCTCATCCGGACCGAGGGCACCGAGTTCCGATTGACCAGCGAGGGGGAACGCGTGGCGCTGCAGGTCGTGCGGGCGCACAGGCTGTGGGAGCTGTACCTGGCCGACGAGCTGGGCGTGCCCGTGGGCCAGGTGCATGCGAAAGCGGAGCGCGCCGAGCACCACCTGAGCCCTGTGGATGTCGATCGCCTCTCCGCGGCGATGGGGCATCCCGACGTCGATCCTCACGGCGACCCCATTCCGAATCGCGACGGCGCGCTGGTGGTGCCCGAGCGGACGCCGCTCAGCGCGTGGCCCGTCGGGACGCCGGGCCGCATCGTGCACCTCGAAGACGAGCCCCCTCTTGCGTACGCGCAGCTCGCCGCGCTCGGACTTCGCCTCGGGCAGGTCGTGCACATCGTCGATGCCACGGCGACGCGGCTCGTGCTGAGCGACGGCGAGAACGAGTACGTGCTGGCGCCGATGCTGGCCGGAAACGTCCATGTGGCGGCCGCCGCGGGCATCACGGCTCCGGCGGAGCCCGTTCTGCGACTGTCGGACCTGCCGGCCGGCAGCCTCGCCGAGGTGGTCGCGCTCGATCCCGGCCTGCGCGGCTTCATGCGCCGGCGGTTGCTGGACCTCGGCTTCACCCCCGGCGCCCGCATCCGTCCCGATCTCACGACCTTCTCCGGTGACCCCCGGGCGTATCGTCTGCGGGGGACCACCATCGCCCTTCGACGCGACCAGTCGGATCGCGTGCTCGTCCGCGCCGTTGCCTGACCTCACTTGACGCCATGACGATGCCTGCCAACTGCGAGACCTGCCCGGTGCACGCCGAGATGGCGCGGCTGGGTGAAGCCGTGGGAGCGTTCGATCGCGTGGTCGCGCTCGCGGGCAATCCCAACACCGGCAAGTCCACGCTCTTCAACGCGCTCACCGGCCTCAGGCAGCACACGGGGAACTGGCCCGGCAAGACGGTGACGCGCGCCGAAGGGGCGTTCCAGTTCGGCGGTGTCCGCTACAAGCTGGTGGACCTGCCCGGCACCTACTCGCAGCTCCACCTCGCCCTCACCGGCTATCTGGAGGACGAGGAGGTCGCGCGCAATTTCCTGCTCTTCGGCAAGCCTGATTGCACCGTTGTCGTCGTGGACGCCAGCGCCCTCGAGCGAAACCTGTATCTCGTGCTGCAGGTGCTCGAGATCACGGATCGTGTGGTCGTGGCGGTGAACCTGATGGACGAGGCCCGGCGGCGCGGCATCGAGGTGGACACGCGCAGCCTGGCGCGCGACCTGGGTGTTCCGGCGAGAACGTGATGGCGCTGCTCGCCGACGTCGCGAGTGTCGCCTCGGGTGAGACGGCCACCCGACCCCTCCGCTCGCGCGGGACTCTCGAGTTCGAGCGGGCGGTGAGCCAGCTCGTGCCCATGATCGAGACCGCGGCGCCGGGGGTGCCCAACGCGCGGTGGATCGCCATCCGGCTCCTCGACGGCGACGCCGCGGTCGAGGAGGCCCTGGCGACCGGACAGCTCGCCGACCTGGTGGCGCGCCTGCAGGCGCCCGATACGCGCTTCAGTCGGAAGATCGCGCTGCAGGGGGCCCAGTGAGCGAGCGCGCCGCCGTCTCTCCGGCCGACAT
>CAZLBU010000015.1:9374-16281 GCA_964557815.1 uncultured Bifidobacteriaceae bacterium
GGCGCGAGGCGGCGAGCCTGCGCCGATCGCTCGAGGCCGGCTTCCGCGAGGAGGTCGTCTCGTCGCTGTACGGCGAGGTGGAGCGCATCACCCGCCGCGCGGTGCGCGACGCGGGTGCGCAGCCCCTCGAGCTGGACCAGCGCATCGACCGCATCGTCACCTCGCGCGCGCTTGGCCTGCCGCTGATGCTGGCGATTCTCGCGGTGATCTTCTGGTTGACCATCGTCGGCGCCAACGTTCCGTCCCAGATGCTGGCGACCGCGCTCTTCTGGGTGGAAGACCTCGGCGCCGGCGCCTTCGACGGGTTCGGCGCGCCCTGGTGGCTCACCGGGTTCGTCTGGCACGGCGTGTTCCGCGGCCTCGCCTGGGTGGTGAGCGTGATGTTGCCGCCCATGGCGATCTTCTTCCCGCTCTTCACGATCCTCGAGGACCTGGGATATCTGCCGCGCGTGGCCTTCAACCTCGACTTCCTGTTCAAGCGGGCCGGCGCGCACGGCAAGCAGGCGCTGACGATGGCGATGGGCTTCGGGTGCAACGCAGCCGGGGTGATCGCGACGCGCGTCATCGACTCGCCGCGCGAGCGCCTGGTGGCCATCCTCACCAACAACTTCGTGCCGTGCAACGGCCGGTTCCCGACGCTCATCATGCTGGCCACCGTGTTCGTGGCCGCCGCCTTCCCGCCCGCAGTGGCGTCCCTCGTGGCAGCGGGGTCGGTCGTGGCCATCGTGCTCGTGGGCGTGCTCTTCACCCTCGTGGTGTCGTGGGCGCTGTCGCGCACGATCCTGCAGGGCGAGGCGTCCGCCTTCACGCTCGAGCTGCCGCCGTACCGGCGCCCCGGCGTGCTGCGCATCCTCTACACGTCGCTCATCGACCGCACGCTGTTCGTCCTGTGGCGCGCGATCCTCACCGCCGCGCCTGCCGGCGCCGTCATCTGGATCCTCGGCAACGTCGTCGTGGGCGGCGAGAGCCTCGCCACGCACGTGTCCCAGGCCCTCGACCCGCTGGGCCGCGCCATCGGCCTGGACGGCGTCATCCTTCTCGCGTACATCATCGCGATCCCCGCGAACGAGATCGTCGTGCCCACCATGCTGATGGTGTACATGGCCGAGGGGATGATGACCGACCTGCAGGGCTTCGACGAGCTGCGCGCGCTGCTGGTGGGCGAGCACGGCTGGAGCCTGCTCACGGCCGTCAACCTCATGCTGTTCTCCCTGCTGCACAACCCGTGCGCGACGACCATCATCACGATCTACAAGGAGACGCTGAGCGCGAAATGGGCCTCGATCGGCGCCCTCATGCCGCTCGGCCTGGCCTTCCTCGTGACCTTCCTCACGGCGACCTTCGCGCGCGCGTTCCTCGGGTTCTGACCCGTGGCGCTGGGCTCGGCGTTCGACTCGCCCGAGAGCAAGCGCCGCCACGTCGCGACGCTGTTCGCGACCATCGCGGACCGCTACGACCTGATCACGCGCGTGCTCTCCTACGGCCAGGATCGCCGCTGGAAGGCGAGGCTCGCCCGGGAGGCCCGCGTCTCCCCGTCGGATGTAGCGCTCGATCTGGCCTGCGGGACCGGTGACATCGCGGCGCTGCTGGCGGGCCTCGGCGCGCGCCTGGTGATCGGGCTGGACCTGACACCCCGCATGCTGCACCTCGCCCGCCGCAAGGGCGGTGTCGTCCGTTACGTGGCCGGCGACATGGGCGCGCTGCCGGTGCCCGCACGGTCGGTGGATCTGGTGACGACGGGATACGGGTTGAGGAACGTGCCAGACCTCGACGTGGCGCTGGCGGAGATCGCGCGCGTGCTGAGACCCGGTGGCCGCTTCCTGTCGCTCGACTTCTCACGCCCGGACGCGGCCCTCGTCCGAGGCGCCTACCTTGGCTATCTCACGGCCGTAGGCGGCGCCCTCGGGTGGCTGCTGCACGGCGACCCCGATACGTACCGGTACATCCCGGCCTCGATCCGGCGCTTCCCGGGGCCCCGTGGCGTCGCCGATCGCATCCGTGCGCACGGCTTCACGGAAGTGCGTATCGTGCCGCTGCTCCTCGGCCTGATGACCCTGCACGTGGCCCGGCGCTGACGCGCCCTATTGGCTGGTGCGCCACGGGCCGATGAATTGGGTGGCAGTGGCTCTGGTCGATTCCCTCCTGACCGCGATGGTGCGCGCCAACGGCGACGCGCTGGTGATGCACGTGGGCGAGAAGCCCATCGTCGTCGCGCGCTCCCGTTCCATCGACCTCTCCAGCCATGGACTGAACCTGAACGCGATGGTCGGCATGCTCGCGCAGCTGCTTCCAGCCGACGCGCAGGCCTCGCTCGCCGAGTTCGGCGCCGTCGAGCATCGCCTTCCGCCCCGCGGCACCGATCACTTCACGGTAGTCGCGGCGCGGGGAGGCGACGACATCTGGATCGAAATCCGGCGCCGCCGCGAGGCGTCCGTGCGAGAGGCACAGACGACAGAACGCTCGACGACCATGCCCACGGCAATTTCGCCCGAGCCCGTCGCGCCTGAGCCCGCGCCAGCCGTGCCCGCCGTGGAGGAATCGTCGGCAGAGGAGGAGGTTCCCGTGGCGGTGCAGGCCGGGCCGCCCGAGGAGGTTGCCTCGCCCGTCGCCCTCGCGCCCGCCCCCGAAGCGGCGCCCGCGGAGGTTCAACCGTCCGCCCCGGAGGCGACGCCCGAAGTGGAAGCCATGGCCGTCGCGGAGGCCAAACCCGTCGTGGAGGCTGAGCCCGCCGCGGAGGCAGAGCCCATCGCGCCGTCCGCACCGGAGGCCGAGCGCGCTGCGGAGGCAGAGCGCCTGATCGCGGCCGAGGCGGTGGTCGAGTGCGAGCCAGTAGTCGAGCCCGTGCCCGTGGAGGACCTGACGCCGTCGCCCTCGTCTCCCCTGGCCGAGTTCGAGCACGAACCACGGAACCACGTGCGCGGCCAGGACTCCGCGTCCGAGTATCCACCCGCGCACGACGTCGCGCCCGATTCCGCCGGCCGTGACGAGGCATCGACTGCGCCCCCGCCGCGCGATCCAGGCGCAGCGGACGCCCAGGCGGAGTCGATGCCCTCGCGGGACGAGGAACCAGTGATGGCGCGGGTGACCGCGCCTCCCCCGATCGAGGAACCCATCGCCGCGATGACAGCCCTGTCCGAGAGAGCGATGACCGAGGCTCTGCAGGCGATACCACCAGCCGAGGAGCAGGAGGAAGCAGCCGTGATGCCCGACGCCGAAATTCCGAGACCGATGACCGAGGGCCTCATGGCCTCGCCGCTGACGCCGGACGTTGCCCAGAGCGAGGCCCACTCAATTGGCGCCGTAGCCGCGGCGGGCGGGGCACGAACGCAGGCCGCGGCGGCCGCGAGTGTGCCGGGCATGGGTGAGGCCTCCGATGCCGGTCCGGTCACCCGCACCGTGCGCATCGAGGTGCCGGCCCGATCGTCGGCGCAGCGAACGGGCGCCGAACGCCTGCTGCGCCTGGCGATCGAGCGTGGCGCGACCGAGCTCTTCTTGATGACGCAGGCGCGTCCCTATCTCCGCGTGGCCGGCGAGGTCCGCCTGCTGCGGGACGAGCCCACCCTCTCGGCGGCCGACCTCGAGGCCGTGCTCTCGGACATCACGCCCGAGCCGTCGCGCGACGCGGTCAGCCGCGGCGAGCGGGTCGAGTGGCTGGTCGAGCTCGCCGACGTGGGGCGCGTGCGCTGCGCCAGTTTCCGCGACCACCGGGGCCCGGGCGCCGTGTTCCATCTCCTGTCGACGCGTGCGGCGACGGTCGAGCAGCTCGGCCTCGAGGCCGACGCGCGCTCACTGGCCAGCGAGCCCGACGGCCTCGTGATCGTGGCGGGCCCCCCGGGCAGTGACAAGTCGGCCATCTTGGCGGCGTTCGTGGACGAGATCAACCGCCACCGCGCCGACTACATGATTACCATCGAGCCGTGCGTCTACCTGGTCCACGAGAACGTGCAGGCACTCGTGAGCCAGCGCGAGGTGGGGACCGACCCTGCGCGCGCCGCCGCGGCGATGCGCGCGGCAATCAACGAGAACCCGGACGTCCTGGTCATCGACGACCTCGCCAGCGGCGACGTGGCGGCGCTGGCCGTGCAGGCCGCCGCGCAGGGCCGGCTGGTGCTGGTGTCGCTCGAGGCCGGGTCGACCGCCGAGGCGGTGCAGCGGCTCATCGAGCTCGTGCCCGAGGAGAAGCGGAGCGCCGCGCGCGAGGCGCTGGCACGGACGTTCCGCGGCGCCATCGCGCAGCAGCTGCTGCGGAAGACCGCTGGTGGACGCGTCGCCGCCCGGGAGCTGCTGATGGGTACCGGTGCGGTGACCCGCGTGCTCGCGGACGACGCCCGTAGCGATGTGGCAGCGGCCATCGAGGCGGCGTGTGGCGGCACCCCGCTCGCCGATGCGGTGGCCGGGTACGTGAAGTCCGGGGCCGTGGACGTGCGGGAGGCCTTCCGCAAAGCGCCGAACCGCGAGCGCCTCGTGGCGGCTCTCAGGGCCGCCGGGGTGAGCACGGCCAGCATCGACCGGCTGCAGTAGTCACGCCAGCCAGGGCGCAAGCTCCTCGATGAGCATGTCGAGGACGTCGTCCTCGGTGAGGGCGGCGACCGATCGGGTGCCCGGCTTCACCTCGCGCTCGGCGTGCAGCACGCGGCCGCCGCGGCCCCGCGTGATGCTCACCATCGCCTGGGGAGGGTCGGCGGTCGCATCGAACGACAGCGATATCGACTCGTCGCGGCGCCGGTCCGGCACCAGCCGGACCTCGCCCGATGGCGTCATCACCTCCCACGCGAGGCCCTCGGCCTTCAGCACGACCGCCATGGCCCGGAACGCCGGGATGGCCCGCGACTCCAGGAACTCGTCGTAGGCCTTGCGGGCCTCGTTCACCTGGGCGCGCCGATCCGCGGCTTCGCGGCGCGCCTGTTCCATGGCCTTCTGGACTCGCTTGCGGAGGAGGGCGACGTCGGGCATCGCTCAGATGGCTCCCGCAGCCTTCAGGCTGTCAATCATCTGCCGATCGTAGCCCAGTTCGCCGAGCACCGCCTCGGTGTGCTGTCCGAGCGTCGGCGGCGACGTGCGCACCGATCCGGGGGTCCCCGACAACTTGATGGGCGTGCCCATGACGCGCGTGGGCCCGACGGTGGGATGCTCCAGCGTGGCCACCATCTCGCGCGCGGCCAGGTGGGGATCGCCGAGCACCTCGCCCACGTCGCGGACGGCGCCGCAGGGCACGCTCGCGGCGTGAAACCGCTCGGTCCACTCGGCCCGCGTGCGCGAGCGGAGCGCGCGTTCGAGTTCGGGCCTCAGCCGGTCGTAGTGCGCCATGCGGTCCCGATTCGTGCGGAACCGCGGGTCGTCGGCCAGCTCCGGGCGATCGATCGCGGGGCAGAACCTCTGCCAGATGCCGTCGTTGCCGACGGCGATGACGATCTCGCCATCGGCGGTCGGCAACGTCTCGTACGGCGCGATGGTGGGATGGCGGTTGCCCATGCGCACCGGGACCTGGCCGGTCGCGAAGTAGTTGCCCGCCTGGTAGGTGAGCAGGGCCGCCGTGGCGTCGAGCATGCCGATGTCCACGCGCTGCCCCTGGCCGTCGCGCTCGCGCGCGAAGAGCGCCGCCATGACCCCCTGAGCCGTGAACAGCCCCGCGACGATGTCCGAGATGGCGACCCCCAGGCGGTACGCGGGGCCGTCCGCATCGCCGGTGACGCTCATCAGGCCGCCCTCGGCCTGGATGACCGCGTCGTAGCCGGCTTCGTTGCGGCGAGGGCCCGTCTGGCCGTACCCGGAAATCGAGGCGTAGATCAGGCGCGGGTGGCGCGCGTGCATGGCCTCCCACCCGAACCCGGCGCGCTCCATGGTGCCGGGCTTGAAGTTCTCCACCAGGACGTCGGCGCGGTCGATGAGGCGCTCGAGCACCTCGCGGCCCTGCGGGTGCTTGAAGTCGAGCGTCACGCTCTCCTTGTTGCGGTTGATGCTCAGGTAGTACGCGCTCTCGTTGCCGACGAACGGCGGCCCCCAGTGCCGCGTGTCGTCGCCACGGCCCGGGTGCTCGATCTTGATGACGCGGGCGCCGAGATCCGACAGCACCATCGTGCAGTACGGCCCCGACAGCACGCGCGTGAGGTCGAGCACCGTGATGCCCGTCAGCGGTCCCGTCATCGTGCGTCCCATTCCCTCAATCTCTGGCTGATGCGCGACAGGTCGGTGACCAGCGCGTACGCCGTCTGCGTGAGCGTGCCCTCGCGCTGGACGATGCCGATCTCCCCGAGGAGATCGGTGATCAGGTAGAGGGCGTTCGCGGTGTCCTCGAGGTTCGCCAGCGGATCGCGGGCGGCGAGCATCTCGGGCTCGACCCGCGCCGTGATGCTCCCACCCTGGCGCGTGGCCGAGGCCACCAGCCGGATGCGCCGGCCGCGGGCGATGGCGGCGGCGACGTCGGCCGGCTTCACGTCGCCGATGCCGGTGCGCGCCACCTGGTGCGGCGAAATGGCGCCGGCCATCAGCACGTTGACGAGCGCGGCGGTCTTGGCGGCCGCATCCCAGCCGTCGATGTCCAGCGATGGGTCGGCCTCCGCGATGCCCCTGGCCTGCATCTCGCGCACGGCGTCGTCGAACGGCTGCCCGCGCTCGAGCGCCGAGAGGATGAAGTTCGAGGTGGTGTTGATGACGCCGCGAAAGCCGTCGATCCTCACCGCCGGCAGGGTGTCGCGGACGAGGTTGAAGACGGGAATGCCGTCCATGACGGCACCCTCGAAGAAGAAGACGCGGTCCACGGCTTCGGCCAGCGCCTCGAGCTCGTGATAGGCGAACGCGGCCGGGCCCTTGTTCACGGTCACCACGTGCATCTGCGCCTCGAGGGCGGCGCGGACGTGCGAGACGGCCGGCTCCCCGCGATCGATGTCGAGCACCGTGGACTCGAGGC
>CAZLBU010000015.1:16291-19281 GCA_964557815.1 uncultured Bifidobacteriaceae bacterium
CCAGCGCCTGCGCGCTCTGGCGGATGACGTCGATGCCGCTGCGCTCCACCGGCTCGGCCTGGAGGCGGTCCAGCGAGTGGTTCTCCTCCACCAGGGCCGACGCGCGCACGACGTCCACGCCGTCCGGATCCAGCACCGACCCGTGGTGGCGCGTGGAGATGGCCACGACGCGCCAGTCGAAATCGAGCCGGTCCCCGATCTCGTTCAGCAGGTGGACGAAGCGCCGGCCGACGTGGCCGAACCCCACCAGCACGAGGGCCAGGTCGGGCGTCGTCATGCCGTCGGCGCGGTCACCCTGCCCGACGTGCCGAGCGATTCGAGCAGCTCGTGCAGCCGTGTGAGCCCGGTCGTCATGTACGCCAGCGGTTCTCCGAACCCGAGCCGCAGGTAGCGGTCCATCCCGAAGTGATCGCCGGGCACGACGAGCACGCTCTTCTCTTCGCGGAGGCGGGTGACGAGCTCCGTGGAGTTGACGGGGTGCGGGTAGCGGACGTAGCAGATGGCGCCGGCCTCGGGCCGCAGCCACTGGAACCCGTGCGCCCCCAGCCAGTCCTCGAGCATCGGCAGGTTCGCGCGCAGGATGCCGCGCGTCCGCTCGAGGAGCGCGGCGCGCCTCGCCGGGGACATCGCCACCCGTGCCAGGCGATCGGACAGGGCGCCCGGCGCGATGGTGGTGTAGTCGTGGTACGACCAGAACGACGCGACCGTCGGCGGCGGACCCACGATCCAGCCCACGCGCAGGCCCGGAAGGCCGTAGGCCTTCGACAGGCCGGCGGTCACGATGACCCGTTCACTGCGGCCCCACATCGAGGGCGTCTCGACACCGTCCAGCTCGGCGCCGCGGTAGATCTCGTCCGACAGGATCCACGCGCCGACGCGATCCGCCGCCCGCGCGATGCCGTCGAGGTCCGCCTCGGTCAGCCGCGCGCCCGTCGGGTTGTTCGGGTTGCAGATGATGATCAGCTTCGTCTTTGGGGAGACGAGCGCGTTCAGTTGGTCCAGATCCACCCGCCACCGCCCCGCCGCCGTATCTTCGACCATGTGCCACTCGCGCACCGTGCCGCCGAAGGCGCGGGCGAGGCCCCACGTCTGCATGTAGCAGGGCAGCAGCATCACGACCTCGTCGCCCGGTTCGACCAGCCGCCACGTCGCGATGTAGTTGGCTTCCGACCCGCCGTTGGTGACCTCGACGTGATCCGCCGTGGCGCCGGGATACACGGCCGCGATCAAGGAGCGCAGCTCGACGGTGCCGTTCGACTGCGTGTACACGAGCGGCTGGTCGAGAATCGCGTCGATGGCCGCCTGGTCGCCGAGGAGCTCGCGCGTCGACAGGGGCCGCACCCCGCTCTCCGACAGGTTGTACTCCACCAGGTTCTCGTAGGTGGACTGCATCCGCTCCATCGCAAACTGCTCGAGCTTCATGGCGGGCAGTATACTTGCGGTTGGCTCGGCCTGAATGGGTGAGGAACGCGTGCCCCGCTTCGTGCCGATCCCCGGTGGTTGGTTCACCATGGGATCCGACGACGGGAATGACGACGAACAGCCCGCGCGCGACGTGCGCGTGGACGCGTTTCACGTGTCGGTGTATCCCGTCACCGTCGAGCAGTACGCCGAGTTCGTCCGCGACACGGGTCACCAGCCGCCCTCCCTCCGTGATCTCCCTCTCGTCGTCACGCCCCAGCACGAGCTGCCGTTCCGCGAGCTGGCGGCGGCCTACGTGTGGCGCGGCGGCGAACCGCCCCGGGAGCGCGCCCGGCATCCCGTGACGCTGCTGACCCACGCGGATGCCACCGCCTATTGCCGGTGGCTGAGCGGCCAGGTGGGCGCCCTGGTGCGGCTGCCGACCGAAGCCGAATGGGAACGCGCCGCCCGCGGGGATCTCGAGGGCAAGCGCTATCCCTGGGGCGACGACATCGACGCGTCACGCGGCAATTTCCTGCCCGAGCCGGCCCTGAAGCGTCACCGCGGCACCCGGCCCGTCGGCGGGTACCCTGCCAACGGCTTCGGCCTCTACGACATGGCCGGAAACGTCTGGGAGTGGGTGGCCGACTGGTACGCGCCCGACACCTATCGCACGGGCACCACCGACAACCCGCGCGGGCCCGCGCAGGGCGTGTTTCGCGTCGTGCGAGGCGGCTCGTGGGTGAGCCACGACATCGACCAGCTGCGCTGTGCGCACCGGCACAAGGTGCCGCCGGACACCTACGCGTACAGCATCGGCTTTCGCGTGGTGTACTCGGGTTAGCGGGCCGCGAAAGGGCCCCGGGAGCTTCGACCATGCAGACCTTTCTCATCGCCTGCCTCGGGAGTCTCGTCCTCGGCGCGCCGCTGGCATCGGCGCAGGGCACGCCGGCTGCGGAGCCGCCTGTGGTCGTCGTCCAGGGCGAGGGCGTTGTGCGCGTGGCGCCCGACCAGGCGTTCGTGCGCATCGGCGCCGAGTCGCGCGCGCGCAATCCGAAGGACGCGCAGACATCGAACGCCGAGGCGATGACGGCCGTCCAGCAGCGCATCGCCGCGGCCGGCGTGCCGAAGGATGCCGTGCGCACCGTGGCCATCTCGCTGCAGCAGGAGTTCGACTACGCAGGAGGGCGGCAGACGCCGCGCGGCTACGTCGCGCGAAACATCATCGAAGTGCGCGTGGACGACCTCGGCCGGCTGGGCGAGGTGATGGACGCGTCGGTGGGGTCGGGGGCGACGTCCATCCACGGCCTGCGCTTCGACCTGAAGCAGCGGGATGCCACCGAGCGCGAGGCGCTGAAACTCGCCGTGGCCGATGCCATGCTGCGCGCGGAAGCCGCGGCGAGCGGCGCGAAGCGGACGGTGGATCGGGTCGTCCGCATCGCCGAGGGCGGGCCGGTCAGCATCGTCAGGCCCGAGGCGGCCGCCTTTCGCGTCGCGGCCGATCAGCCCGCGCCGACACCGGTGGCCGAAGGCGAGATCGAGATTCGCGCCCAGGTAACGGTCACCGCAGTCATCAAGTAGCCGGCCCT
>CAZLBU010000016.1:0-7152 GCA_964557815.1 uncultured Bifidobacteriaceae bacterium
CGTGGCCGCATGAACGCGTGGTGGGATGTGTCAACACCATTCAGAAACTGGACACCCTAGATGATGCGTTCCACCGTCCGCCGTCCGCCGGACTCGCGGATGACGCCCGCGGCGAGGGACGGATCGTGCTCGAAGAAGATGAGGTACTCGCGGTCCACGGCCTCGCGGGCGAACGCGCGCTTGAAGCCCAGCGTGTCCATGGGATAGAGGTCGTAGCCCATCACCCAGGGATCCGGCACGTGCGCGGCGGTGGGATACATGTCGGCCGTGAACACCGCGGTGGCGCCACCGGACTCGATCATGACGACCTGGTGGTGCGCCGTGTGACCGCCACTCCGGCGGTAGCGGACGCCCGGCATGATCTCGGCGCCATCGTCCACGAGCGTGAGCACACCCGCGTCCAGCAGCGGGACGAAGTTCTCCTGCAGGTAGCTCGCGCGGTTCCGCTCGTGCGGGTGCGTCGCGTCGTCCCACTCCTGGCGGTGTGCGACATAGCGGGCCCGCGGGAACCTGGGCACGATGCGGCCGCCGGCGTCGCGCGTGGTGAAGCCGCCCACGTGATCGAAGTGCAGATGGCTGGCCAGGGCGATGTCGACGTCCTCGACGCTCAGCCCGGCCTCGGCCAGCGCGTGGTCCAGGTGATAGGCACGATCGAGCCCGTAGATCTCCGCGCTCTTCGCGTCCATCTTGTCGCCGCAACCGGCGTCGATGATCATCGTCTGCTCGCCGCGGACAATCAGCGGGCGCAGGCCGAGCGGGATCCGGTTGCGGTCGTCCGGCGGCAGGCGCGACTCCCACAGGGTCCTCGGCACCACGCCGAACATGGCGCCGCCATCCAGGCGGAAGAAGCCGTCCGACAGCGTGATGAGCTCGAGGCCACCCAGCGCATGCCGCGTGGGCGTCCTGAACAACCGGACCTTCGGCGCCGGCTCCTTCAGCTCCACCAGCACGCCATGCGCGGCCGACGGATGGATGAAGGCCACGCGCGCCCCCTCCGCCCCCGGTCGGGCGACCGTGTCGATGAGGCGCACTCCCCGCGCCCTCAGGTACGCGAGGGCCGCGTCGATGTCCTCGACGCGCAGGGCCACGTGGTGCAGGCCCGGGCCCCGCTTCTCCGCGAACTTCGCGATCGCCGAGTCCGGTGCGGTGGCTTCCAGCAGTTCGAGCGACGAGGGCCCCAGGGGCATGAAGTGCGCGCGGACACGCTGGCTCGCCACCTCCTCGGGTGGCTCCACGTGCAGGCCCAGCACATCCGTGTAGAACGCCAGCGCCTGCGCCAGGTCCTGCACCGCGATGCCGACGTGATCGATCCACACCTTCATGGCTGCCGCAGGCTCCGGGTCAGGATCTCCTCGGCGGCCGAGTACGGATCGATCTCGCGCGCGGCAATCCGGTCCACCAGCGCCTCGAACTCTCCGGGGCCCAGCAGCGTGCGCTCCACGTGCTCCAGGTAACGCTGGATGAGCAGGTCGCGCAGCCGGAACTGGTTGCGTGCCTTGAGCCGGCGCACGCGTGTGCTCGCCGAGTGCGCACGGTAGGCCTGGATCGCCTGCCACAGCTCGGGCACGCCACGGCCGGTGGTGGCCTCGGTCTTCACGATGGGCGGCCGCCATTCGCCTTCCCCGAACGACTGGAGCGAGAGGTTCGACTCGATGGAGGTGACCATCCGGTCGGCGCCTTCGCGGTCCGCCTTGTTCACCACGTAGATGTCCGCGATCTCCATGATGCCGGCCTTGAGCGCCTGCACGTCGTCGCCCGTGCCGGGTACGAGGACGACCACGGAGATGTCGGCCGTGCGGACGATGTCCACCTCGTCCTGGCCGACGCCGACGGTCTCGATGATCACGAGGCTCTTGCCGGCGGCGTCGAGCACCAGGGCGGCATCGCTGGTGGCCCGCGCCAGCCCACCAAGGTGCCCGCGCGTGGCCATCGATCGGATGAAGACGTGCGGGTCCTCGGCGTGAGCCTGCATCCGCAGGCGGTCGCCGAGGATGGCGCCGCCCGTGAACGGGCTCGTCGGGTCCACGGCCACCACGCCCACCGTCTCGCCGCCCTTGCGTGTTTCCGCCGTGAGCCGGTCCACGAGGGTGCTCTTCCCCGCGCCCGGGGGGCCGGTGACGCCGATCAGGTAGCTCCGCCCCGTGTCGGGGAAGATGTCCCGGACGAGCGCCGCGGCGTGCGGCGACTCGTCTTCGATGAGCGAGATCGCGCGCGCGATGGCGCGCACGTCGCCGGACCGCACGCGGTCTGCGAGGGGAGCGTGCACAGCCACTTCAGGCAGCCAGCAGCTGTCGGGCGATCACCAGCCGCTGCACTTCGCTGGTGCCTTCGCCGATGGTGGTGAGCTTGACGTCACGGAAGTACTTCTCGGCCGGGTAGTCCTTGACGAAGCCGTACCCGCCGAAGATCTGCACGCCATCCTCTGACGCGCGCACCGCGATCTCACTGGCGAAGAGCTTGGCCATGGACGATTCGAGGGTCGTCTTGCGGCCTTGATCCTTGAGCCAGGCTGCACGGTACGTGAGGAGCCGCGCCGCGTCCACGCGCGAGACGTTGTCGAGCAGCTTCCAGCGGATGGACTGGAAGGTGTTGATCGCCCGGCCGAACTGCCTGCGCTCGGCGGCGTAGTCCCTCGCCGCCTCCCAGGCCCCCTGGGCGAGGCCGACGGCCAGCGCCGCGATGCCGATACGGCCCGCGTCCAGCACCTGCAGCGTCTGGATGAAGCCCTGCCCTTCCTCGCCGACCATCTGCGCGGCCGGCACGCGGCAGTTCTGGAGGATCACTTCGCAGGTCTCGCTCGCGCGCATGCCGAGCTTGTCTTCCTTCTTGCCGGCGATGAGCCCGGGCGTGCCGCGCTCCACGATGAAGGCCGAGATGCCTTTGCTGCCCCGGGCCCTGTCGGTGACGGCCATCACCACCATGGTGTCGCCAGACTTGCCGTGGGTGATGAACGCTTTCGATCCGTTGAGCACCCAGTGGTCGCCGTCGCGCACCGCGGTGGTGCGCATGGCGGCCGCGTCGCTGCCCGAGCCGGGCTCGGTGAGCCCCCAGGCCGCCAGTCGTTCGCCCCTGGCCAGGGGCGTGAGGTAGCGCTGCTTCTGCTCTTCGCTGCCGAACAGGGCGATGTGGGCCGCACCCAGGCCGTTGTGCGCCGCCACCGACAACGAGATGCTGGGGTCGACGCGGGCCAGCTCCTCGATGCAGATGCAGTAGTCCACCGCGCTCATCGCGGCGCCGCCGTACGCCTCCGGGAACTGGATGCCCATCAGCCCCAGTTCAGCCAGCTTCGGAAGCAGCTCCAGCGGGAAGTGCTGGGCGTTGTCCCACTCCATCACGTGCGGCCGGATCTCGGTCTCGGCGAACTCCCGCACGCTGCGCCGCAGCAGAACCTGTTCCTCGGACAGGCGAAAACTCATCCCTCAAGCGTATCAGTAGAACACCGTCACGCGGAAGCTTCCCGAGTTGTCCTCGAGGTACTCGTCGTTGACGCCGAGGTAGAGCTGCCCACCCGTTCGGACCCGGATGGCGTCGCGGGAATCGCCGATGAAGAACACGTCGTCGCCGATGCGGCCGATGAGCGCGGCGCCGGGCCGGTTGGGCATCGGGCGCGCCTGGTTGTACGGCGAGTTGCGCTCGCCCTCCGGGCCATCGCGGCGGTCGCGGCCCCATCGAACCTGGCCCGAAGCCTCGAAGTAGAGGAGCTGTCCGGCGCGCACCTGAACGCCCGCATCCGTCCAGCCCGACGTCGCCGAGACGTTCACGTGGCGCTCGCGCATGCCGTTGGGCCGGCCGTTGCCGCCGCCCCAGCCGCCGCCGTTGCCGCCGCCGCCCCAGTTGCTGCCCCACCCGCCACCGCTCCGGTCGAACTCGATGCGGTCGACCTCGTCACGGTCGATGCGAACGGTGCGCGATCCGCCGAATCCACGGCGCTCCTCGAACTCGATGGTCCCGCCACGAACCGCGACCAGTTCGCCCTGGATGCGGTTGCCGTTCCTCAGGTAGAGGGTGTCGGCGGCCAGCGTCAGCGGAACGCTGAGCACCAGTGCCGCCGTGGTGATGAGACGTGAGGTCGAAGCCATGTGCGTCCTCCAACGCGGTCAGATCGCGTGATCCGTGGGGGGCAGTCGTGCGATCATAGCCGGGTGCTGACTCGACCGTGCATCACTCATGCCAGCCGGTTGGCAGTGTTCACCTTCCTCGCACTGCTCGCTTCTGCCCGTCCTGCATCGGCGGATCTCACGGCCTTTCTGGGGGTCACGCCCACTCCCGAGAACAGGACCGTCCGAGGCTTCGCCGGCGGGCTCGGGCTCATCATCGTTGCCTTCGAGTTCGAATACGCCACGACGAGCGAAGACGAGACCGAGGCGCTCCCCGGCCTGCGCACCTGGTCCGGGAACGCCCTGGTGCAGACGCCGATCGAGATCTCGGGCGTGCAGCTGTATGGGACGGCAGGCTTCGGCGCCTATCGTGAACAGCTCGCCGCCACTCGAGAGACGAACACGGCCGTGAACCTCGGGGGCGGCGCGAAGGTCCGCCTGGTCGGTCCTCTGCGGGTTCGCCTCGACTACCGGGTCTTCCGGCTGCACGGCACACCGCTCCACGAGACGTACCACCGCTTCTACGCCGGCGCCAACCTGACGTTCTAGGGCCTGCTGTGCGGTGGGCCCTACTTCTTCACGGGCGCCACGGCCATGTTCGCCAGCTCTGTGAGCGACAGGCGCATCGGCGCGCCCGCGAGCGCCTCTTTGTACTTCGCCAGCATGTCCGCAGGCGCGTCCTGCAGCAGTTCGTCGATCAGGAGGGACGGGCGGTAGTCGGCGCCGGGGACCGTGGGCAGCACGGCGTGGACGTAGAGCACGTTGCCGTTGGAGTCGGGCTCGCTCGCCCTATAGACGCGCCAGCCTTGCGCCAGGGAACGCCGCGCCGGGTCGGCGGTGGCGGACAAGGCCGCCTGCAGCGCCGCGATCGCGGCCTCGTAGTCCGGCGCCTTGTCCGGCCTCACGGGCACGAGCAGGAGGCCCACCGCGGTCGTGAACGACGCGGTTGCCGGATCGACGGGCGCCGCCGGGGCGGCCGGAGGCTGTGGTTGTGGAGGACCGTCGGCAGGGGCGCCGCCGGGCGCCTGGAAGACGAGCAGGGACGAGACGAGCCAGGCGAGCACGATCAGAGGATACCGCGCGACGCGACCGTCCGGGGCGCTGGCCCCGGACGGGATCCACGCCTTACGGCACCTTGTTGAGCGACGTGATCGCGCGACCCGCGAAGGCGTCCTTGTACTTCTGGAACAGCTCCTGGACCTCGACGGGAAACACCTCCGCGATGACGCGCGAGATGTCGTACTCCTGGTCCTTGACGACCGGGTCCACATACAGGATGTAGACCGCGTTGCCCTGGGCCTGCTGGGTGGACTTGAAGATCTTGAGACCGGCCAGCTGCTCCTTTCGGGCAGGCTTTTCGCTCTTCTCCATCGCTTCCTTGTACTTGGCAAGGACGGATTCGAAATCCGCGGTCTTGTCGGGCTTGATCAGCATGGTGATGACGACCGCGTCACCCTCGAGCGGCAGCACGGGCTTTTCCGGCTCCTGCGCCTGCGCCACGCCAGCCCCCGCCAGCATGCACGCGGCGAGCGCCACTCCCGACACGACAACCTGAACACCTCGAAGCATTGAGCAGCCTCCTTCGCGAAAGGCGGTTACTTTACCGTACTGTCCCGCCGATGAAAACCATCATGATCTCGTTGGCCACGAGCATGCCCTCGCGCGTGAGGGCCAGGCGCCGGCCCGGCTCGTGGACCAGTACCCCGAGATCGACGAACCGTGAGAGCTCGCCCTCGTACCGGGCGAAGACGTCGACGCCGTATCGAGCCGCCACCGCCTGCAGGTCGATGCCCTCCGTGAGCCGGAGCCCCATGAAGAGCGCCTCCTCGAGGCGCTCCACGGCCGACAGGGTGCGCGCCTCGACGCGCACACTCCGCCCAGCCGTCATCCGCTCCACGTATTCGGCGGTCGACGACAGGTTCCGCCATCGTATACCGTCCCACGTGGCATGCGCGCCACAACCGAAGCCCAGCCAATGGCCGGACTGCCAGTAGAGAAGATTGTGCCGCGCGCGCCGGCCCGGCCTGGCGACGTTCGAAATCTCGTACTGCTCGTACCCCGCGGCCTCGAGCCGGGACAGTCCCTGCAGGTACATCTCCGCTGCCACCTCGTCGGGCGCCACCGACCAGCCGCCCCGCGCCATTTCGTCCCTGAGGGGCGCATTCGGATAGATCTCGAGCAGGTAGATCGACGCGTGCTCGGGTTCGAGCGCCACCAGGGCGTCCACCGATTCCAGCCACTCGGGCAGACGCTGGCCGGGCAGCCAGAGCATGAGGTCCAGGCTGACGTTGTCGAAGCCCGCACCGCGCGCCAGGCGCACTGCCTGCCGGGCGGTAGCCGCCGAATGCAGGCGACCGAGGCGCGTGAGTTCCGCATCCCGGAACGACTGCACCCCGTAGCTCAGCCTGTTGACACCCGCACTGCGGTACCCGGCCAGGGTCTGGTCGCTGACCGTTTCGGGATTGGCCTCGAGCGTGATCTCGGCGTCGGCCGCCACGGGGAAGGTGTCGCGGCAGGCGCGAAGGATTCGTGACAGCTCCTCCGGCGTCAGCAGCGAGGGCGTGCCTCCGCCGAAGAAGATCGTGTCGATGGGCGCACCGGCCTCCGGACAGCGCCGAATCTCCGTGACGAGCGCGTCCACGTAGAGGCGCTTCAGCTCCTCGTCGAGCACGCCTCGATTGAAGTTGCAGTAGTTGCAGATGGCCGCGCAGAACGGGACGTGGACGTAGAGCCCCCGGGCCACTATCCCTTCGTTCCCGCGCGGCCGCCCGGCCAGGCCAGTTCCACCGGGGCCTGCTCCCGCAGGCGGGCCCGCGCCATGCCCTTGCTCTTGCCCGGCAGGCCACCGGCCCGCCGGAGGTTGTCGGGCGAGGCCGGCGACTCCTTCTGCCAGCGCTGGATCACCTCGGGCGACGCGTGGGTTCCCGTCTCCCTGATGTCCACGCCACGCATCTCGATCCAGTGGCACATCTCGGTCAACCGTGACCGCGTGCGCGCGCCGAGCTGGTAGATGAAAGAGTTGGGCTCGGTGCTGTCGGCGGGATCGGTCAGATTG
>CAZLBU010000016.1:7201-19266 GCA_964557815.1 uncultured Bifidobacteriaceae bacterium
CACGAGCCCCAGTGTCTCCTGCACCCACTCCGAGGTGCGTTCGGCCCCGAGATCATCGAGCACGAGCAGGTCCGCCTTCAGGACGGGCGCCAGGACGTTCATTTCCGTTTCGTCAACCGAGCGATTGTAGGTGTCGCGGACCAGACGGAGCAGCTCACGGGTCTCGAAGAAGTAGCCCCGCGCTCCCTTTCCACGGATGGCGGCCTTCAGGATGGCAACGGCCAGGTGGGTCTTTCCAACGCCGTGCTTCCCGTACAACAGCAGCCCCCGGTCGACCACCGGAAAGGCGTCGGTGAAGGCGACCGCGCGGCGGTAGGCCTCGCGCATGGAGTCCGTGTCGTGCTCGAAGTTCGCCAGCTCGCAACGAGCGTAGCGCTGCGGGATGCGCGCCTCGGCCATCAGACGCTCGAGGACGGCGGCCCGCCAGCAGTCGCATCGCACGACGCGCTCGACGCCGTCGGCGACCACGCTGCGCCAGCGGGTATCGTTGCAGAGGGAGCAGGCCATGGACGCGGCGCCCTAGTTGAGCGAGCTGCGCACGGCGCGCTGCCGTCGGAGCTTGACGATGGCCCGCGTGGACAGGCGCTCGGCCCGCGCCGGCGACACGCGCATCCGGTCGCCGACCTGATCGATGCTGCGAGGCTCGCCGTCGTGAAGCCCCAGCCGCAGCTCCAGCACCCGGCGTTCCTTCGGGTCGAGCTCGAGCAGCGAGGTCTCCAAGTCGGACACGAGCGCCAACCGCACGGCGTCCTCCTGCTCGTCGATCGCGGCCGGCACGAGCTCGTCGAGATCCAGCGACTCGTCGTCCACCAGGAGCTCGCTCTCCGGCACGCGCCGCCACTGCTCGCCCAGCAGGCGGATGTCGGACGGCGACAGCTCGTCCTCGCCCGCGCGGCGGGTGCAGGCCTCCTCAATCGCGACGCCCAGGGCCTCCACCAGGTGGGACGTCCGGCTGTCCGCGTCCACACGGCGGGTATGCCGTTCGGGCGCGAGCGTCAAACGGTGCAGCACGCCCTGCCGCACCCACCAGAGTGCGTACGCCGCGAAGCGGCCGTGCCGCGCAGGTTCGAACCGGCGTGCGGCGTCGATGAGCGCCAGGTTGCCGTCGTGCACGAGCTCGAGGAGCGGCACGCCCATGTGCCGGTAGCGGCGCGCGTAGCGCACCACGAGGCCGAGGTGTGGCTCGACGAGCCGCGCCAGCGCGTCCTCGTCCCGATCTCGCACGCGCTCGGCGAGCCGGCGCTCCTGCGCGCTGTCGAGGGGAGGGAACCGGGCGATTTCCTGGAGGTAGGCGTGAAGGGTTGCCGAATCGGCCGCGAGGGATTCGATCCTGCGCACGTCGTCGATTGTACCGGATCTCGCCGGAAGGCCGATCGCCCTATTCGCGGGCCTTGCGTCGCGGCGCGTGATCGCCGCCAGACACGGTGGCCTGCGGCACTCGCGCTGACGACTTGACGAGATCGCTCGGCGACGACTTCACCAGCGCCGTCCCGAGGCGCTGCTCCCAGTCGTCCAGGCCGCGCGCCAGTTCGTGCTTCACGTACGCCATGAACTCGTCGACCTCGGCCTGCATCTGCTCCATCTTCCGGCGCATGTTGAGGATGATCTCCACTCCCGCCAGGTTGACGCCCAGATCGCGCGTGAGGGCGAGGATGGTCTCGAGCTGCTCGAGGTCCTCCTCCGAGTACAGCCGCGTGTTGCCCTCGGTCCGGGAGGGCTTGAGCAGGCCTTCGCGCTCGTAGAGCCGCAGCGTCTGCGGATGAATGTCATACCGCTGCGCGACGGCGCTGATCATGAAGTACGCCTTGCCGGTGTTCTTGGCCATCAGTCCCGCACGCTTTCCCCGTTGATGCGCCCGAACTCGCGGAGCAGTTCCTTCGACCGCTCATCGAGCACCCGCGGCAGGGCGAGGCGCACCTCGACCACGAGATCCCCGCGCTCCCCGCCGCGCGTCGGCACGCCCCGCCCCCGCAACCGGAAGCGCTGGCCCGACTGCGTGCCCGGGGGAATCCGCACGCGGGCGGCTCCTTCGGGCGTGGCGACCTCGATCTTCGTCCCGAGGCCGGCCTCGTGCACCGCCACGGGCAGGACCATGTGCACGTCGTCGCCGTCCCGCCGGAACACGGGATGGGGCTCCACCGCGACTTCGAGGTAGAGGTCGCCCGGCGCGCCTCCGCGCACGCCAGCGTGTCCCTTGCCCGGTACCCGTACGCGGGCCCCATCGGGCACGCCGGCGGGGATGCGCACCGTGACCGTCTCGGTGCGCGGCGCGACCCCCTGCCCGTGGCACGACTCGCAGCGTTCCTGCCGCAGCAGACCTGTGCCCGCGCAGCGGGGGCAATTCTTGCTGAACACCATGTGCCCGCGCACCGTTCGCACCGTTCCCGCACCCTCGCACGACACGCAGCGCGTCTCGGACACCCGGTGGAAGCCCGAGCCGGCGCAGTGCGGGCAGGGATGGTGCCGCGTGATCGTGACCGCCCGGCTTGTGCCGTGCCACGCCTCCTCGAACGTCAGCTGCGCCTGGGCGTGGATGTCCGATCCATGAGCGGGCGCCACCTCCGGCGCGCGGCTCCGGACGAATACGTCCTCGAACAGTTCTCCGAAGGTCGTCGTCCGCTCCGCGTGCACGCGCGGCGAGAAGTCGAATCCCGCGAATCCGTACGCCGGCACGGGCTCCGCGCGCGGCGCGGGCGCGTGGCCCGCGTCGTAGCGGCGGCGCCGATCCGGATCGATCAGCGTCTCGTACGCCTCCAGCACCTGCCGGAACCGGATGGCGGCATCGCGGTCTCCGGGGTTGATGTCCGGATGCCAGCGCCGAGCCAGGCGGCGATAGGCCCGCTTGATGTCGCCGGGCGTCGCCTCGCGCTGCACGCCGAGGACGATGTAGAGGTCCATGGGCGTCACTTCTTGTCGTCGACGACCTCCGCGTCGATCACGTCGCCGTCACGGCCGGCGCCGCCGGAGGCTGCACCGCCGGTGTCCGCACCCGGCGCCGCGCCAGGCTCGCCCGCACCGCCGCCAGGCGTCGCCTGCTGCCGGTAGATCGACTCGGCCGCCTTGTGCTGCGCGGCCACCAGGCGATCCATGCCGGCGCTCATGCCTGCCGTGTCGCCCGCTTCCACGGCCTTCTTCACGTCGGCCATCGCGGCTTCGATCTCCGCGCGCTCCGATGCCGACAGCTTGTCGCCGGTGTCCTTGAGCATCCGCTCGGCGCCGTACACGGCCTGGTCGGCGCGGTTCCGGGTCTCGATCTCGTCCCGGCGCTTCTTGTCCTCGTCGGCGTGCGACTCGGCCTCCTTCATCATCCGGTCCACTTCGTCCTTGCTGAGGCCCGACGACGCCGTGATGGTGATCTTCTGCTCCTTCTGCGTGCCCAGGTCCTTGGCCGACACGTTCACGATGCCGTTCGCATCGATGTCGAACGTGACCTCGATCTGCGGCACGCCGCGCGGCGCCGGGGGGATGCCCACCAGGTGGAAGCGGCCCAGCGTGCGGTTGTCGCGCGCCAGCGGCCGCTCACCCTGCACCACGTGCACTTCCACGCTGGTCTGGTTGTCGGCTGCCGTCGAGAACACCTCGCTCTTGCGCGTCGGGATGGTCGTGTTGCGCGAGATGAGTGACGTCATCACCCCGCCCAGCGTCTCGATGCCCAGGGAGAGCGGGGTGACGTCGAGCAGCAGGAGGTCCTTCACCTCCCCCGCCAGCACGCCCGCCTGGATGGCGGCGCCGACGGCGACCACCTCGTCCGGGTTCACGCCCTTGTGCGGCTCCTTGCCGAACAGCTCCTTGACGATGGCCTGGACGCGCGGGATGCGGGTCGAACCGCCCACCAGGACGACTTCGTCGATCTTCGAGGCATCGACGCCCGCGTCCTTCAACGCCTGCTTGGTCGGCACCACGGTCTTCTGGAGCAGCTCCTCCACGAGCGACTCGAACTTGGCGCGCGTCAGCTTGCGGGTGAGGTGCTTGGGGCCCGTCGCGTCCGCGGTGATGAACGGCAGGTTGATCTCGGTCTCCATCACCGACGAGAGCTCCATCTTCGCCTTCTCGGCGGCCTCGCGCAGGCGCTGGAGCGCCATGCGATCCTTGCCGAGGTCGATGCCCTCTTCCTTCCGGAACTCGTCGATGATCCACTCGATGATGCGCTGATCGAGGTTGTCGCCGCCCAGGTGCGTGTCGCCGTTGGTGGACTTGACCTCCACCACGCCCTCCCCGACCTCCAGGATGGAGATGTCGAACGTGCCCCCGCCGAAGTCGTAGACGGCAATGGTCTCGTTCGACTTCTTGTCGAGTCCGTAGGCCAGGGCGGCGGCCGTCGGCTCGTTGACGATGCGCATCACCTCGAGGCCGGCAATCTGCCCGGCTTCCTTGGTGGCCTGCCGCTGAGCATCGTTGAAGTAGGCAGGAACCGTGATCACGGCCCTGGTGACGGGCTGGCCCAGGTAGTCCTCGGCGGCCTGCTTCAGTTTCTGGAGCACCATGGCCGAGATCTGTGGCGGCGCGAGCTCCTGGCTGCCCGCCTTGATCCGTACATCGCCGTTCCCGGCCCCGGCCACCGTGTAGGGCACCATCTTCATCTCCTCGCTCACCTCGGTGTAGCGACGGCCCATGAAGCGCTTGATCGAGAAGATGGTGTTCTCGGGGTTGGTGACCGCCTGACGCTTGGCCACCTGGCCCACCAGCCGCTCACCGGTCTTGCTGAACGCCACGACCGATGGTGTCAGCCGGCTGCCTTCGGCGTTCTGGATGACGGTCGGCTGATCGCCCTCCATCACCGCCACTACCGAGTTGGTGGTTCCCAGGTCGATGCCAATGATTTTGCTCATGGTCTTAGTATGAAATCTGAGTATTTCAGTGTCAAGGATTGGCTCGTTTCGACGCCGCCGGAACGCCACATCCTGTTGCTATACTGGAACTTGCGCGTATGACTGTCGTCATTCGCATCGCCAGACATGCGACGATCGTGGCCCTCTTCGTGGGCGCGGCCCTACTCGGCACGCTGAGCGGGGTGCTCTTCGCTTACTCCGACGACCTGCCCGAGGTTTCGGCCCTCGACAACTACCAGCCGAATACCATCACCCGCGTACTCGGGCGGAACGGCGACCTGGTCGGGGAATTCGCCGTCGAGCGGCGCGTCGTCGTGCATTACGAGGACATCCCCGTCACGCTGCGCCAGGCCATCCTGGGCGCCGAAGACGCCGGGTTCTTCCAGCACGCCGGCCTCAGCATCTCGCGCATGATGCTCGCCTTGATCCGCGACATCGTGTCGAGCGGGAACGTGCCCGGCGGCAGCACGCTGACCCAGCAGCTGGCGCGCAACCTCTTCCCGAAGACCATCGGATTCGACCGCACGTGGGAGCGCAAGGTGAAGGAGGCGCTCGTCGCGATCCAGATCGAGAAGCGGTACAGCAAGCCGGAGATCTTCACGCTCTACTGCAACCAGATCTACTTCGGCCACGGCGCGTACGGCGTGCAGGCGGCCTCGCAGCTCTACTTCCGGAAGGACCTCAAGGACCTCGCGCTCGAGGAGGCGGCGATGATCGCGGGCATCATCCAGGCCAACGTGCGCCAGAGCCCGTACGTCAATCCGGAAGCCGCCCTTCGCCGCCGGAACTACGCGCTGGACCGCATGGCCAGCGAGGGCTTCATCACCCCCACGCAGGCCGCGGAGGCCAGGGCGAAGCCGATCGTCGTCGCCGGCGAGGCCCAGACCGAGGGCAGCCCCGCCCCGTACTTCCTCGAAGAGGTGCGCAAATACCTCGAGGCCAAGTACGGCGCGAAGGCGCTGTACGAGAGCGGGCTCACGGTCCGCACGCCGCTCGACCTGGAGTTGCAGCGCGCCGCCAACCAGGCGATCGACCGCGGACTGCGTCGCCTCGACAAGCGACGCGGCTCGTTCCGAAGGCCCGCGCGCAACGTGCTCGACGAGAAGCACACTCTCGAGGGGTTCAGGCACGAGCGCTGGGCTCGTCCGATGAACGAGGGCGACATCGTCCCGGCGGTGGTGACCGGAGTGGACGGCGCGGTGGCGCATGTCCGGATGGGCACGCTCACCGGCCAGCTGGATCGGCCCGCAATCCAGTGGACCAGGCGCGCGTCGGCCGCCGACCTCGTGAAGCGCGGCGATCTCGTCGACGTGGAGATCGCGAAGCTGGACGCCGAGGCGGGGACGGCCACGCTGCGGCTGGAACAACCGCCCGTCCTCGAGGGTGCGCTCGTCGCGCTGGACAACAGCACGGGCGAAGTCCTGGCGATGGTGGGCGGCTACAGCTTCGCGCGCAGCAAGTTCAACCGTGCCACACAGGCCTTCAGGCAGATGGGCTCCACGGTGAAGCCCTTCCTCTACACGGCGGCGATCGACCGCGGCCTCACGCCGACGACCATGCTCGACGACGTGCCGACGACGTTCGACGCGGGCGCGGGCCAGCCCCCCTACGCCCCCGGCAACTACGACCGCAAGTTCCAGGGCCCCATGACGCTGCGGCACGCGCTCGAACAGTCACGGAACATCCCGGCCGTGAAGGTCATCGACATGCTGGGGCCGACCCAGGTGGCCGCCTACGCCGCGCGCTTCGGCTTCGGCCAACCCTTCCGCCCGTTCCTCTCGATGGCGCTCGGCGCGCAGGAAGTCACGCTCCTCGAGCTGACGAGCGCCTTCTCCGTGTTCCCGAATCACGGCATCCGGATGACGCCGTTCTCCGTGCTGTCGATCACCGATCGCGGCGGCACGCTGCTCGAGGAGAACCGGCCCACCCCCCGGGACGCGATTCGCGCGGACACCGCCTACGTCATGACCAACCTGCTGCGGGGCGTGGTGCTGCGCGGCACGGGCGCCGCGGCCAACGCCCTCAAGTGGCCCCTCGCGGGCAAGACCGGCACCGTGGACGATTACACCGACGCGTGGTTCGTGGGCTTCGATCCGAACATCACCGTCGGCGTATGGCTGGGCCACGACGAGAAGAAGCCGATTGGGCCGAACGAGACGGGCACGACGGCCGCACTGCCCATCTGGATGGACTTCATGAGGGCCTACCTGGATCTGCGCGCGGATCGCGAGAACGTCCCGGAATTCGAGGCGCCGGGCAACATCGTGTTCATGACGGTCGACAGGAGCACCGGCGAGCCCGTCCCGCCGGACACGCCCAACGTGCTGACCGAGGCCTTCCTGTCCGGGACCCAGCCGGTCGTCGCGCCCCGGTGATCGGGTCGAGGCCCGGGGCCTCAGGAGCCGGGTGCTCGATGGTCAGGCGTCCGCGTCGGCATCGACGGGCGTGCCGAGCGTGCCGGACGCCTTCTGCATCAGGTACGTCTTGATGAACGGATCGATGTCCCCGTCCAGCACCTTGTAGACCTGGCCCTCTTCGTATTTCGTGCGGTGGTCCTTGATCAGCTGGTAGGGCTGCAGCACGTAGGATCGAATCTGCGACCCGAAGGCAATCTCCTTCTTCGCGCCGCCGATGTTCTCGAGCCTGGCCTGCTGCTTCTTCACCTCGAGATCGTACAGCCGGGCCTTCAGCACCTTCATCGCCACGTCGCGGTTCTTGTGCTGGGACCGCTCGTTCTGGCACGACACGACGATGCCGGTCGGCAGGTGCGTGATGCGCACGGCGGAGTCGGTGACGTTGACGTGCTGACCGCCGGCGCCGCTGGACCGGTAGGTATCGATCCGCAGGTCTTTCTCGGGGATGTCGATCTCGATCTCCTCGTCCATCTCGGGCCAGACGTAGACCGACGCGAAGGAGGTGTGGCGCCGGGCGGCCTGGTCGAACGGCGAGATGCGCACCAGGCGGTGCACGCCGGCCTCGGCCGCCATCAGGCCGAAGGCGTACTCGCCAGCCAGCGTGAACGTGACACTCTTGAGCCCGGCCTCCTCGCCGGGCTGGTACTCGAGGATCGTGCGCTTGAGTCCGCGGCGCTCGGCCCACTTCAGGTACATGCGCAGGAGCATCTCGGCCCAATCCTGCGACTCGGTGCCGCCCGCGCCGGGATGAATCGACACGATGGCGTTGGCAGCGTCGTGCTCGCCGCCCAGCATCTTCTTGATCTCGCCGGCCTCGACCTCGGCCTCGAGGCCGTCGAGCGCCTTCTCCAGGTCCGCCGCCACGTCCTCACCGGCCCCCGCCCACTCGACGAGGACGCCGATGTCGTCCGTGCGCCGCGCGAGCGCCTCGCGCAGCTGCACATCCTCGCTGACGCGCTGGCGGCGCTTCAGCGTGGCCTGTGCATCTGCCTGTTTGTTCCAGAAGTCCGGCGCGGCGATCCGCGCCTCGAGGCGGCTCAGCTCCTCGTCCAGGCGAGCGGCGTCAAAGATAGCTCCGCAGGTCGGCGGCCCGCTTCAGCAGGTCGGTGGATCGGCGGATCAGTTCGTCGATGACGAGGGCCATGGTCTCCTGAAGGACGCGAGAAGGGCCAGCGCCGTCAGGGCGATGGCCGCGTGCGCGACGCGATCACCCATTGTCGCATAGAGCGTCCGGGCCTGCACGAAGCGGGCCTCGCCCACTACCACCGTCGTCTCCCCGAGGCGCGTGCGCGCCCGGACGCGCCCGTACGGGTCCACGATGCCGGTGATGCCCGTGTTCGCCGCCCGTACCAGGTAGCGTCCCTGCTCGATCGCGCGCATCGCCGCCATCTCGAAGTGCTGGAACGGCGCGGAGGACTCGCCGTACCACGCATCGTTGGTGATCGTGGTGAGCAGCTCGCTGCCCTGCCGCACGCCCTCGCGGATCAACGAGGGATAGGTGACCTCGTAGCAGATGGCCGTGCTCACCATGTGGCCGTGCACGGGCAGCATCGTCACGCGGGTGCCCGGCGTGAAGTCGGACACGGCCTCGACGAGCGGCTTGACGAAGAACAGCAGCTCCTTGAAGGGCACGTACTCGCCGAAGGGCACCAGGTGCATCTTGCGGTAGACCGCCGCCGTGGCCCCCATGCCGTCGAGCATGAAGGCCGAGACGAAATACCGGGCCGGCGAGCTGCTCTCGACCTCGTCGGTTCCGAACAGGAGCGGCACCCCGGTGGATTGCACCAGCCCGCGGACCAGTTCCTGCCCCACCGGTTCCTCGTCGAAGTAGAAGGGCGTGGCCGACTCGGGCCACACGACGAGCTGCGCCCCGGCGCTCACGGCCTGGCGCGTGAGCGCCAGGTAGCGTTCGACGATCGCACCGGCTCGCGCCGGGTCCCACTTGTCGGTCTGCGCGATATTCCCCTGGACCAGCCCGACGCGGACCGGCGTGCCGCTGTCGACGAGCGTATTGGCCGACAGGCGCTGCCCGCCCCAGGCCGCGACGCTGGCGATGAAGATCGCCGTCACCCCCAGTGCCGCGAACCGCCGGCGCGTCCCGGAGACAATCACCAGGGCGAAACCGGCGTTGACGAGCCCCACGAACAGCGTGAGAGCGTAGACCCCCCCGGCGCTGGCCAGCTGCGCAATCGGCAGCAGTGTGACCATCGCATTGCCGAGCGGAATCCACGGAAACCCGCCAAAGACCCAGCCGCGCGCGTACTCGAAGGTCACCCAGGCGGCCGCGCCAAGCGGGATGCCCACCCACCCGAGCCGCCGGATGAGCACGGCCGTGACGCCCGATGCCAGCGCCACGTAGAGGGCCATGTAGAACACGAGCAGGGTCGCGGTGATGGCAGCCACCGGCCACGGCAGTCCGCCGAAGGTGCGCACGGTTGCGCCAGTCCAGTAGACCGTGCCAGCGAAGTGCACGACGCCAGCGATGAGGCCGAGCGTGAACCCCCGTCGGAATCCCAGGCCCGGCACCGCATCGGGCCGGCCTCGCCAGCCCGAGAGCGCCACGAACAGCGGCACGAGCGCGGCGAAGGCCACCATGCCGTGGCCGTACCTGGGGAACGAGAGCGCGAGGAGAACGCCGGTGAGGAGCGCTAGCGAACGATCCAGGGGGAGAACTGCTCTTCTTTCTTGAGGCGGGCCGCCACCGAATCGGCCTCGCGCTGTTCCTTGAACTTGCCGACGCGCACGCGGAACACCGCTGGCGCCCCTGCCGCAGGCGTCACGACATAGGCCTTGTAGCCCTTGCCAATCAGCCGATTCGCAATCCGATCCGCGTCCGTCTTCTCCCGGACGGCGGCCACCTGAATCGCCAGGCCCGCGCCTCCGGGCTCGGCGGGTGCCGCGGGCACCGCTGGCGCTGCCGCCGGCGGGGCGATGGACGGGGAGGACGTAGGCGGTGCCGGCTCTACGCGCTCCGCCCTCGCGGGTGGCGGCTCGGGCGCGTTCGCGCTCCGGAGCTTCTCTTGAGGCGCCGCGCCGTCCTCCAACAGCGTGTCATAGGTGAGTGCTTCCTTGTCCGCGATGGGCTGGCTGCGAGTCCCCGGCAGGTCGGACGAGACCGGCGGTGGGGGCGCCACATCGGGGTCCGCGGTGCCGGTGAGGGTATCCACGGCCGAGGCGCCCTCGCGATTCAACTGGAGGTCGCGCCCGACGAGCACGCCGCAGAGAAAAGTCACGACCAGCACCACGGTGACAGCCATGAACAGGAAGACCAGCTGCTTGCCGTTCAGCTGGATCTCGTGGAACCCGTCGTCATGCGTCGCAGTAGCCATAAGCGTCTGACCGCACAGATTTTAGCACTACCGGGGCGCGGGCAGCCTCGCCTTGAGCGCCAGCGCCTCGGCCGACCGCGGCTCGAGCGCCAGCGCGCGGTCCACCGCGGCCCGAGCGGCCGCCACGTCCTCGAGCGCCAGGTACGCTTCCCCAAGCGCTGCCTGGGCTGCCGCCGACTCCTCACTCCAGATGGCAATCTTCAGGGTCTGGACGGCTTCTTCCGCGCGCCCGCCGCGCAGGTGGATGCGTCCGAGCAGGAGATGTGCTTCCGCGAGGTACGGTGACAGGTACAAGGCGCGTCGGAGTTCCTGCGCGGCCTCCCGGTCGGCCTCCCTCTCGAAGGCTCGCCGGCCGGCGTCGAGGTGGAACGCCGCCAGACCGGCCTGGTCCCTCTGCCCGGCAGACGTGATGAAGGTATCGACGCGGGCCGACGGGCGGTCCAGCCGGTCGCGGAGGCGCTCGAACCCCCTCGGCACGGGATCGCCGCCCGCCGCCGCGCGGGCCTCCAGGGCTTCATACCGCGAGGACAGGCGCCGCGCGAGCTCGCGCTCGCGGGCCGCCTCGGTCGCAGCACCCGCCTGCTGCAATGCGGCCGCCAGCACGAAGTGCGCGTCGCCGTCCGCGGGCTCGCGGCGAACCGCCTCTCGCAGCCAGTACGACGCTGCACGCGGATCCTTTTCCAGCAGGTAGGCGTAGCCAAGGTTGAAGAAGTAGTCCGCATCCAGGGGATCGATCTCGGTGGCCTGGTTGAAGTAGAACGTGGCGCGCCCGCTCTGCGCCGGCGATCCGCGTCGCAGTTGCAGCACGCCGAGGGCGTTGGCGACGGCGGCAAGCGGCGCGTCGTCCTGCAGCGCCCGCAGCGCCGCGAACGCGTCGTCCTCCCGCTTGAGGCGCAGCAGGGACATCGCGGCGGCAAACCGGGCCTCGCGCGAGACGAGGCTGTTCGCGCCAACGGGTGTGACCCGGTCGAGTGCCCGTTGGTGCTCACCCTGCTCCGTATGCAGCCTCCACAAGGCGAGGCGCACCGCATCGTACGCGGGCGCGGCCTTGAGCGCCTGCTCGAAGGAGGCCCGCTGGGCGGCAGGAGCTTCGGCGATCAGGCCCTTGATGAACAACTCGAAGGCGGCCAGCGAAGGCGGTGCCTGCCATCGTGGCGGCGCATCGGCCGTCCCGACGAGCGCCGCGGCAACGCGCGCGGCCAGGGAGAACAGATCGGACACCGGCCCGTGCCCGGTCGCCTCAGGCGACAGCCGCCCCACATCGAGGCTGACGAGGCGGGCCGACACGACGAGTTCCTGTTCGACGAGCTCAACACGGCCGACGACAACCGTGGCCGCGCCGACCGCCTGCCCAACCTTGATCGCTGACGCGCGGCTGAGCGGCGCGAGCAGCGGCAACTGCAGCCGCTCGAACGCCGAATCGCGCTCGTCTCGCCCGACCACCTCGGTGCCCGCCGCGTCGAGCACGTCCGAGACGAGCACGGCCACACCCT
>CAZLBU010000017.1:0-3351 GCA_964557815.1 uncultured Bifidobacteriaceae bacterium
CACCCCAACCCGGCTGCGCCCATGCTCACGGACGTGCGTCGCGAGTGGCTGCGCGACATCGCGGCCCACCCGCTCACGGAGGTTGGCATCGTCAGCGGGCGGCGCGTGCCGGATCTCCGGCGCCGGGCGCCGCTGGCGCCGGACGGTTACTACGCGGGGCTGCACGGCATGGAGATCGAACAGGGCGGCCGGCGGTGGCAGCACCCGGATCTCGATCGCGCGCGCGCGCACGTCACGAACCTGATCGCGGAGCTCGAGCGCGTGGTGGACGTGTTCCCCGCGGCGATCATCGAGGACAAGGCCGCATCGGTGGCGATTCACGTGCGCGGCGTCGCCTACGAGCACCGCGCGGCCGCGCTCGCGCTGGCCGACACCTGCGCCGAGCCGTGGGTGGCAGGCGGCCAGCTGCGGCGGCTCGAGGGGTCGCTCGTCATCGAGTACCTGCCCAACATCTCCTGCCACAAGGGTGACGCCGTCGAGTGGATTGCACGCGACGTCGAAGAGCGCCTGGGGGCCCCGGGCTGGGTGCTGTTCATGGGCGACGATGTGACCGACGAGGATGCGTTCCGGGCCATCACGCGCGGGATCTCCGTGCTCGTCGGATCCCGGCCCACGGCGGCTCAACATGAGCTTGACGGCATCGCCGACGTCGATACTCTGTTGAGGTGGCTGACGGCGCGCCGGCTCTACTGAGGCAGCAGGCCGCGTGACATGGCGATGAGGACACGATTGCGATGAACGCCGCTGAATTGATGGCCGTGTTGGGGCCCCGCCTCAGCAATACGAAGCTCATCGTGGTCGCGAACCGCGAGCCGTACATCCACGTGCGGCGGCCGCAGCCGCCCCGACGCGGGCTGCTCTCGTGGTTCGGCAACCGTCGGAAAGCCTCCAGCGGCGTGGCGTGGCAGCGCCCGGCCAGCGGTCTGGTCACCGCGCTCGATCCCGTGATGCGCGCGTGCGGTGGTACCTGGATCGCTCACGGCAGCGGCAGCGCGGACCGCGACGTCGTGGACGAGAAGGGGCGCGTGGCCGTGCCTCCGGACAAGCCGCTCTACACCCTCCGGCGCGTGTGGCTCACGCAGGAGGAGGAGGAAGGCTACTACTACGGCCTGTCCAACAACGCCCTCTGGCCGCTCTGCCACATCGCGTACGCGCGGCCGGAGTTCGACGAGCGCGACTGGACGCAGTACAAGCGCGTGAACGAGCGCTTCGCCAACACGGTCATTGACGAGATCGGGGACTCGCGCGCCATCGTCTTCGTGCAGGACTACCATTTCGCCTTGCTGCCGCGCATGGTCAAGCAGGTGCGGCCCGACGCCATCGTCTGCCAGTTCTGGCACATCCCATGGCCGAACGCCGAGGCCTTCCGCATCTGTCCCTGGGGTGAGGAGGTCCTTGACGGCCTGCTGGGGAACGATTTGCTGGGGTTCCACATCCAGTACCACTGCAACAACTTCTTCGACACGGTGGACGCCGGGCTCGAGGCACGCATCGACCGCGAGCACTTCGCCGTCGTCCGGCGCGGCCACCGCACGTACGTGAAGCCGTTTCCGATCAGCATCGATCCCGAGCCCTGGGGCAAGCTGCCGAAGAACACGACCCGCGAGGCCGACGTGCGCCGGACGCGCCAGCGCCTGGGCCTCGGGAACGAGCGCCTCATCTTCGGTGTGGACCGCCTCGACTACACGAAGGGCATCCCCGAGCGGATCAAGGCCTTCGAGCGGATGCTCGAGCAGCATCCCGCGTGGCGCGGGCGCGTGACGATGCTCCAGGTGGGCGCGCCCAGCCGGGAGCACCTGCAGCGGTACCAGTCCATCAGCGACGATGTGGACGTGGCCGTGCGGATGATCAACGAGCGGCACGGCACCGAGACGTGGAAGCCGGTGATCTACTCCCGCCAGCATCACGGTCCCGAGGACGTGGCGGCGCTCTACCGCGCGGCGGACGTGTGCGTGGTGTCCTCGCTGCACGACGGGATGAACCTGGTGGCGAAGGAGTTCATCGCGTCGCGGCCGGACCTGCGCGGCGTGCTGGTGCTCTCGCGATTCACGGGAGCCGCGCGCGACCTGCGCGAGGCGCTGGACGTGAACCCGTTCGCGGTGGACGAGTGCGCCTGCGTGCTGCACAAGGCGCTCGCCATGCCGGACGCGGAGCAGGAGCGGCGCATGCGCGCGCTCAGAGCGCGCGTGGAGGAACACACCATCTACGACTGGGCAGCCGCGGTCATCCAGGCCGCATGGCGCATGTCGGAAGCCGCGGCCTGAAGGACGGCGCCTGCCGGCGTCGTGGCAGAATGAACGGGATCATGATGCACCTTCATCCCCGTTCCTCCTGCCTCGCCCTTCTCCTCGCCGCCGTGGTTCCGGCCGTGGCCGCTGCGCAGGCCCCGCCCGCACCGCCCCCCCCGCCTCCGGGCTGGACGGGATCGTTCGGCGCCGGCCTGGCGCTCACGCAGGGCAACAGCGACACCAACACGGTCAACCTCGCGTACGACGTCAAGCGCGACACCGGCTCGAAGATCCTGTTCAAGAGCATCGGGCTCTTCATCCGCGGCGAGTCGGAGGGCGCGCTCACGACGAACCGGCTGGGGCTGGAAGGTCGGGTGGATCGCGAGTTCACCGAGCGGACGTCGTTCTTCGGCCAGACGCAGTACCTCCGCGACGAGTTCAAGGAGATCGACTACCTGGTTTCCCCTACGATCGGCCTCTCCCACTTCCTGGTGAAGAGCGATCGGACGGAGTTCGCCGTGGACAGCGGCGTCGGCATGGTGTGGGAGAAGAACCCGGGGTTCGACGTCAAGACCGACGGCGCGGTGGTCGCCGGGCAGAACTTCAAGCACAAGCTGAGCGACACGGCGGAAATCACGCAGCGCGTGAGCGCGCTCTGGAAGATGGACGACTTCGAAGATGGGCTCTACATCTTCGGTGCGGGGCTGGCCGCCAATGTCACCGCCGCAACGCAGATCAAGGCCGAGCTGCTGAACACCTTCAAGAACAAGCCGCCCACGGCTGACGTACAGAAGAACGACGTAGCCGTGCTGCTGTCGTTCGTGTACAAGTACTGAGAGTCAGGGATCAGGGAGCTGCCCCACGCGTATCGGGCGGACCGTCTGACTCGGGCCTACCGGCCGCTGACGATGTCGAGGTGGCCGATGTGATGGCGCCCGTGCCACGCGTACAGCTGCAGCAGCCAGTCCACGGTGATGGGGCCGTGCTGCGGATGGCGTGCGGTGCGGGCGAAGTCGGCCGGGCCCAGCGAGCGCAGCAGCCCGTGCCACCGGCGGTGCACGCCTTCCAGGATCCCGACTGACACCGCCGGGTCCTCGGTGCGCGCATCCACCAGCTCCGCCCA
>CAZLBU010000017.1:3361-16982 GCA_964557815.1 uncultured Bifidobacteriaceae bacterium
CTCTCCTCGTACGGTCTCACCGTCGGCTCGTCCTCGGTGAGGGCGAGCCGGAAGCGCACGTAGGCATTGATGTGGCTGTCGGCCACGTGGTGCACGACCTGGCGGGCGGTCCAGCCGCCGTCGCGGTAGGGCGTGTCGAGCCTCTCGGCCGGAAGTTTCGCGAGGGCGGCCTTCAACTCGACGGGGAAGCTGCCGATGGCGGAGATCCACTGCGCGCGCTTTTCGTGGGTGATGTCGCTATCGTAGGTGAACGTGCCGGTGGGGTAGCGGGGATCCATGGAGCGATCATAGTGCGGTGGAGAGGTCTTGAGGTCCTGGGGTCTCGAGGTCTTGAAGGCTTGGGGATGAATGGTGGGAAGGACGCGCGCTGCGTCACGCCCAGAGATCGACGCCGGCCCGCGCCGCCGCCGCCCGCAGCGGCCCGTCCTTGCAGCCCAGCACGAGCCTTCGGCGCTGCGCCAGTTCGAGGTACGCAGCGTCGTACACCGACAGCTCGTGGATGGCCGCCAACTCGGACAACCGCGAAAAGGCGAGCCCGGTCATGTCGTGATCGAACCGGAGGCGGAGCCCGCCAAGCCATCCCAGCGCCGTCAGCCTGTCGTTCTCGTGGAGCTTTCGCCGGCGAACCAGCACGAGGAGCGCATTGGCCACCTCCAGCGGCCACAACGCCGGCACTTCGAGCGTGGCGCCGTCGGCGATCGCCTCCAGCATGGCATCGGTCTCCCGGCTCGCCTGGCTCGGGTGTACCCAACCGATGGCCACCGAGGCATCCGCCACAAAGGTCCGCGTCATGGCCGTCCGTGCTCGATGGCCGCCCGCACCTCCCGATCGGTGAGCCTGGCCTTCGATCGTCGTCGAATCCGCTGCTGGAGGCCGCGCAGGCCGTCCACGCTCCGGCGGACCTCGTCGGACCGCTGCGCACCCTCGGGAATCAGGCGCGCGACGGGCTTGTCGTGACGGGTAATCACGACCTCCTCGCCCTTCGAGACGCGATCCAGCAGCTCGCCGAACCGGGTCTTGGCCTCGAACGCGGTCATCGTCGCCATGTCGTTCCCTTTTTGACCAGTCATCGACCAGTCTAGCATGGCCCTCCCCCAAGACCTCAAGACCCCAAGACCCCAAGACTTCAAGACCCCGGTCCCTCCTGCCAACCAATTCCCCCGAACCTCGTCCAAGCATCAGGGATGAACGACAGTGACCGGACGGCCGTCTCCCGGGCCCGGGACGGCGACGGCGAGGCGTTCCGCTGGCTCGTGGAGCGGCACAGCCGCTACCTCTTCAGCGTTGCCGCGCGCCTGACCGGCTCCGCCGCCGACGCCGAGGACGTCGTCCAGGAGGCGTGGCTGAAGGCCCACCGGCAGCTCGCCCGGTTCGAGGAGCGCGCCGACGTGCGCACGTGGCTGCACCGGATCACCGTGAACTGCGCGATTGATTTCATCCGGTCCCGCCGCCACCGCGAGGACGCCCACGACCCGGCGGACCTCGAGCAGGGCCCCCTTGGCGAGATCGGGGCGGACTCACAGCCCACGCCGGAGCGGCTGGCCGAGGGCTGGCAGATCCAGGCCCGCGTGGGCGAGGCGATGGCCCGGCTCACCGGGCTCGAACGGGCCGCCTTCACCCTGCGCCACCTCGAAGGGATGTCCATCGAGGAGGTGGGCGCGGCGCTGGGCCTCAAGGCCAGCGCGACGAAGCACAGCATCTTCCGCGCGGTGCGGAAGATGCGGGCCGCCCTCGAGCCGTTCGCCACCGGGAAGGGCGCCGGCTGTTCATGACCAGAGACGAGCGTATGCCGCACCTGACCGACGACCAGCTGGTCCTCCATCACTACGGGGAGGATACGGACGAGGAGAAGCGCGAGGCCGGGGCGCACCTGGCGCAGTGCGCGGAGTGCCGCGAGGCGCTGGACCGCCTGCGGCACGTCCTCGGGATGGTCACCGCGGATGCTGATCCGCAGGCGCCGGAGGGTTTCGAGCGCGTGATGTGGGCGCGCGTGCAGCCGCACATCGAGGGCAGCCGCTCGCGCGAGGGCGGGTGGGCCTCGTGGCTGGGCCTTCGCGGGCTGGCGCTGGCGGGCGGGGTGGCCGCGCTGGTGCTGGCTGCGTTCGTGGCTGGCCGCTGGTCGGGCACACCGGTCGTCGAGCCGGCGCCGGCATCGCTCGCCGCCGGATCCGCCGGATCCGCCGGCGACGCGCGGCCCGAGGGTGTGCTGCTGGTCGCGATGGGGGATCACCTCGACCGATCGCAGATGGTGCTCGTCGAGCTCCTGAACGCGGACGACACCGATCCGGGGAGCCTCTCTGCGGAGCGCGAGCGCGCGGCGGACCTGGTGGCGGCCAACCGCCTGATCCGCCAGTCGGCCGAACAGGCCGGCGAGGCGGCGCTGGCCGACGTGCTGGACGAACTCGAGCGCGTGCTCATCCAGATTGCCAACGGATCCGGGGACGCCTCGTCTGAAGAATTGCAGCTGTTGAAGGCGCGCATCGAGCAGCGGGGCATCCTGTTCCGCATGCGCGTCGTGGGCGCCGAAGTACGCGAGCGCGAGCGGACCCCCCGGCCCCTCCGCGCGCCGGAATCATGAATACGGACCGCCGGGGCGATGAGTACGGAGCGCCGGGGCTTCAGCCCCGGTGACACGACGGAATCAGAGGTGGATCGATGAGCGTAACGAGGAAGTTTTCCGTGGCAATCGCGATGCTGTGTGTGGCCGCGGCCCCGGGTGTCGCGCTGGGCGCAAACGCCAGTGAGCAGTCGCAGGCCGCCGCGCGGGCCGAGGCAGCGGCTGCCGCGCGGGCCGAGGCCCGAGCCTGGAGCGAAGCCGGCCGCGCCCGCGAGCGCGAGAGGGCAGAGGCCGCACAGGAGCGCGCGGATGCCGCACGCGAGCGCGAGGAAGGGCGGCGTCAGCGCGCCGAGGGGCAATACGAGGCCGGGCAGGAAGCCCTCGAGAACGCCCAGTGGGCGCGCGCGGCGGAGCGCTTCCGCCAGGTCGTGGACGCGAAGCAGTCGCGCGTGGACGCCGCGATGTACTGGCTGGCCTACGCGCAGGGCAAGCTCGCCCAGCACGCCGACGCGCTTGCCACGTTGAGCGAGCTGACGAAGAGCTTCCCCTCGAGCCGCTGGCTGGGTGACGCCCGCGCACTCGAGATCGAGCTCCGCCAGGGCGCCGGGCAGCCCGTGCGGCCCGAGGCGCAGGCCGACGAGGAGCTGAAACTGCTGGCCATCCAGGGCCTGCAGAACTCCGACCCGGCACAGGCCGTGCCCTTGCTGCAGAAGTTCCTGCAGGGGAGCCAGTCGCCGCGACTGAAGGAACGCGCACTGTTCGTCCTCGCCCAGAGTTCGTCCCCCGAGGCGCGCAAGGTGATCACCGACATCGCGCGCGGGAACGCGAACCCGGACCTCCAGCGCAAGGCCATCCAGTACATCGGCATGAGTGGTCGTGAGAACCGGCAGGTGCTGAGCGAGATCTACCAGGCCACGGCGGACGTGGATGTCAAGCGTCAGATCCTCCGCGCCTACATGATCTCGGGCGACCGCGAGCGCGTGCTCGCAGCGGCCACTGGCGAGAAGGCGCCGGAGCTGCGCCAGGAGGCCGTGCGGCAGCTCGGCGTGATGGGCGCCCGCGAAGAGCTGCGGCAGCTCTATCAAAAGGAAACCACCGTGGAAGTGAAGCGCCAGATCCTGCAGGCGCTCTTCGTCGGCGGTGATGCCACGCGCCTCATCGAGCTGGCCAACTCCGAGCCGAACGCCGATCTGCGGCGCGCCGCCGTGCGTCACCTCGGCACCATGGGCGCCTCCCGCACCGGCGAGGCGCTCGTGTCTCTCTACCAGAAGGAGAAGGATCCGGAGATCAAGCGCACCGTGGTGCAGGCGCTCTTCGTCCAGGGCAATGCCGAGTCGCTCGTCGCCATCGCGCGGAAGGAAACCGACATCGAGATGCGGAAGGACCTGGTCCAGAAGCTGTCGCTGATGAACTCGAAGGTGGCGACGGATTACCTGATGGAGATTCTGGGGAAGTGAAGATCAGAGATCAGGGATCAGAGATCAGGGATCAGGGGCAAGGGGATGACTGAAAACACTCGAACGGCGGCCGCGCTGTTGGCGGCCATGGTCCTCGTCGCCTCGCCTGCAATCGCGCAGCCGGCGATGCTCACCAACGCGCAGGTGCGCGTCGAGGCGGCGAATGGAAACCTCGCGCGGGCGTTCGACGCCCGCGTGGCGGCAGCCAGCGAGCCCGCCTGGATTGGCTACGAAGTGCCCATCGCCGAGGGCGACCGGTTTATCTGCGACTGGAACGGATCGGGCTCGCGCTCCACGCCGACGTCCGTGAAGCTGGAGGGGCCGGACGCGCTCTACGTGCTCTTCCGCCTGGACGAGCGCACGGTCACGCGCATCCGGATGTTCTCCGAGGGCTGCGCCATCGACGCGGGCGGGCTGCCAGTGGGCTGGATCACGGGCGTCGCGGCTCCGCAGAGCGTGACGCTGCTCTCACGCTTCACGGCAGCGGACACTCCGCGCCGCGTGGCCGATGGCGCGCTGGCGGCCCTCTCGATGCACGCCGAACCGTCGGCGACGACGACGCTGCTGGGCGTGGCGAAAAGTGGCGGGACGAGCCACCTGCGAGGGCAGGCGCTGTTCTGGGTGGCGCAGCGCGCCGGAGAGCGCGCGGCGCCTGCGATTGCCGAGGCCATCGAGCGGGATCCCGACACCGAGGTGAAGAAGAAGGCCATCTTCGCCCTCAGCCAGCTCCCGCGAGACGAGGGAGTACCGCGGCTCATCGACGTGGCCGAGCATCACTCCAACGCCGCCGTCCGCCGCCAGGCCATGTTCTGGCTGGGCCAGTCGAGGGATCCTCGCGCGCTGGCCTTCTTCGAGCGCATCCTGCTCAAGTAGCGCGCGTGGTGCGGGGCTGTCTGGCGCCCCGCTCCAGCTCAACTGTTGTGCTATGTTCCCTTCATGAAACCGATGATGGCGCCGCTGGCGCTGGCGGCCCTCGTGGCCGCGGTGGGGCCGGCACGGGCCCAGACCACCATTGCCGCATCAACGACCGTGGTGAACCCGGGTGAAGCGGTGACGGTCACGGTCGCCGGGCCCGCCGGCCGTCATTACGCGGTCATCGGCAGCAGCACGGGCAGCGGATTCTCGTTCGCTGGAGTACCGCTGAGGGTCGGCCCCGACGTGGTCATCCTGGCCACGGGTGTGCTCCAATCGGGGCAGGCAACCGTCTCCGTGACGCCGCCGTTTGCCGGAACGACACTCGACCGCTATTACGTGCAGGCCGCAACGTCGCCTTCGCCGTCGTTCACGCCGCTGGACGCGTCCGACGGCATTGTGCTCCGCAACGGAGAGCTGGTGGCGGGCCTGACCGGGCCTCCAGGGCCCGAAGGCCCGCCAGGACCACAGGGCCCCCCGGGGCCATCAGGTCCCCAGGGGCCACCCGGGCCTCAGGGCTGCACGGGCCTCGGTCCGCTCAAGACCTACTTCACCATCAATCCCGAGAACTTCGGGCCAGGCGACACGGGCATCTGGCGTGATCTCGAAGGCCCCTACGGCTTCGCGGCGGGTTGCGGTGGATGGGGCTCGAGGGTGATGAAGATCTCCGACACCGAATTCCGGATTGACTCCGGCCTGTACGACGGGGCCCCCTTCTTCGACTCGGGGCACGTGTGGTTTGCGACCTTGTCTTCCAGGGTCGCAACGCCGGCGACCGGCAACGCCGGCCTCGCGTACTCAGGCCCGACCGACGGCGTGCTGCTGTATGTCCGGCTCGCGATCGCCGGTGGATTCAGCGTCGTCGTGTTCTAGACCTGATCCGAGGGCGAGCCTCGTTCCAACCCACGGTCGGGTCGCCCCGTCCAACCCCGCGAGGTGCCAGTCATGCGCAGGGTTGCCGGGATCGTCGTCGTGCTCGCGTCGCTCGTCGCCACCCTTCGGGCGACCACGCTGCTCATCTCCATCGAAGCGCAGTCGTCGCCCTCCACGCTGTCTGGGGACTGGACGGCCGACCAGCGCAACGCCTGGACCGGCGCCGACGGCGAGCCACGCATCCAGTTCAACCTGCGGACCGAGGCCGGGGACAGCCGCTGGGGCTTCGGCATCCGGGCCGAGGAGCTGCAGGGGTTGCCGCCTTCCGCGTTCAGCGGCGTCGCCCGCGACGTCAGCTTCAGCTGGACGCGGGAGGCCGGCACGTTCCGCTTCACGGGCACCTTCGATGCCGGTCGGGGGTCGGGCCGCTACACGTTCGCGCCGAGCCCCGCCTACCTCGGCGCGATGGGCGGGCTCGGTTACCGGTCGCTCTCCGCGGAGGACGCGCTGCGCCTGGCGGTGCTGGACGTGACGACGGGCTATGTTCGCGAGCTTGGCCAGGCCGGCTACGCGAACCTGCCGCTCGAAACGCTCACCCGCATGCGCATCCACCGCGTGTCCGGCGCCGAGATCCGCGAGCTGGCCTCGCTCGGTTTCAAGGGTCTCGACGCCGATACGCTCGTGCGCATGCGGATCCATGACGCGACACCGGAAGCAGTGCGCGGGCTCCAGCAGCTCGGGCTCGGCGACCTCGACTCGGAAGCCGTCATCCGCCTGCAGATTCACAAGGTGACGCCCGAGTTCGTGCGCGGACTCCGGGACCGAGGGTACACCGGCCTCCGCGCGGACGACTACGTGCGGATGCGCATCCACCGCGTGTCGCTCGAGGAGATCGACCAGCTGAAGGCGCTGGGCTTCGGCGGCCTGGGCGCTGATGAGCTGGTGCGTTTCCGCATCCACCAGGTGACGCCCGCCTTCATCCGCGAGATGCGGAACGTGGGCTTCGTCACGGTCACCGAGGACCAGCTCGTGCGCATGCGCATCCACAAGGTGGACGCGCAGTTCGTCCGCGACGCCCGCGCGGACGGGTTCGCCATGACGAGCCCGTCGGACGCGGTGGACCTGGCCATCCGGGGCCCGCGTTACACGCGCGCGCGGAAGCGGTAGCCGGCTGAAGACGGCCCGGCCCGAGGATCACATTTCTGCCTTGTGCCTTCGGGCTTCTGCCTTTTGCCTTTTGCCTTCAGGCCCTCTGCTTCTTCGGCCCTGCTAGAATCCCCTCGTTCAAGAGGGGATTCCCATGCGCCAGCGCTCCGCCCGTATCCTGCTCGTCGCCTGCCTCAGCCTCCTGATCGTCGCGCCCGCGGTCGCGCAGTCGGTCCCCACACCCGAGCAGTACTTCGGGTTCCGGATCGGCACCGACGGCGAGCTGGCCCGCTACCCGAAGATCCTCGAGTACTTCGCGCTGCTCGCGAAGCAGACCGACCGCGTGAAGTTCGAGGTCCTCGGCAAGACGACGATGGGGAACGACTACGCGTTGCTGCGGATCAGCTCTCCTGAGAACCTCGCGAAGTTCGATCGGCTCGTGGAGATCAACCGGCGGCTGGCGGACCCGCGCGGGCTCGCCGACGCCGAGGCGCAGAAGCTGGCCGCCGAAGGCAAGCCTTTCTACCTCGTCTACGCCACCATCCACTCCACCGAGGTGTCCAACGGCCAGGCCATCCTCTACATCGTGCATCGGCTGGCGACGGAGAGCTCGCCGTTCATCCGCGAGATTCTCGACAACTCGGTGATCCTGATGATCCCGTCGGTGAACCCGGACGGCCAGCACCTGGTCATCGACCACTGGTACAAGACGAAGGGCACGAATGACGGGCGCGTCTACCCGGACCTGTACCACAAGTACGTCGGCCACGACGACAACCGCGACTGGTTCATGTTCACGCAGAAGGAAACGCGCATGAACATCGACCTGGTGCAGAACCGGTTCAAGCCCATCATCACGCACGACATGCACCAGCAGGGGCCGAACGGCTCGCGCATCTTCGTGCCGCCGTTCACGGATCCGTTCGATCCGAACATCCACCCCATCCTCTCGCTCGGGCAGGCCACGGTCGGCCAGGCCATGGCGTCGGCGCTGATCGGGGAGGGGAAGGAGGGCGTGGCCTGGCTGCAGTCCTACGACATGTGGAGCCCGGCACGGCAGTACATGGCCTACCACGGCCAGCCGCGCATCCTCACTGAGATTGCCAACAGCGGCGGCAACCTGGCGGACCCGTACGTGAACCCGCAGCGCGGCCGGCCCCTGGGCTCGCAGGAGTCGCGATGGAATTTCCCGATCCCCTATTCGAAAGACACGTGGACGCTCGGGCAGCAGGTGGACTACGGCGTGACGGCGGCGCTGGCCGGCATGTCGCACGTGGCCAAGTACGGCCGCGAGTGGCTCTACAACTTCTACCGCGTCCATCGCGACTGGGTGAACTACGACAAGGGTCCCTACGCCTTCGTCGTCCCTGCCACGCAGCGCGACCAGTTCGCCGCCTACGAGATGCTCGAGATCCTGGAATTCGGGGACGTTGAGATCCATCGCGCCACCTCAGCATTCTCCACGAACGGCAAGCAGTATCCCGCGGGCTCCTACGTCATCAAGACCGCGCAGCCCTACGGCGCCTTTGCGAAGACCATGCTCGAGAAGCAGGTGTATCCGGACCTGCGGGTGTTTCCGGGCGGGCCGCCAGAGCCGCCCTACGACGTGACGGGCCACACGCTCTGGATGCTGATGGGCGTGACGGTGGACCAGGTGGACAAGCCCTTCGACGCCCCGCTGGAGCTGGTGAAGGCGGTGAAGCCCATTACCGCGCCCGTGCCGGCGCGGCCGCGCGCGGCCTACCTGGTCGGGCCCGAGTCCTACGGTGTCTTCAAGCTGGTCGCCGAACTGCAGAAGGCGAACATCCCGACGTTTCGCGCGGGCGCCGCCTTCGACAGCCATCCGGCCGGGACGTTCATCATTCCGTCCACGCCCGCGTCGCAGAAGATTGTCGAGCAGGCCGCCGCGGACCTTGGGCTCGTTGTCTCCGGGGCGGACCGCATGCCCGCGGTGGACGGCTTCCGCCTGAAGTCCGGCACGAAGGTCGGCCTCTGGAAGGGCGCCAACAACATGCCCGGCGGGTGGCTCATGTGGCTGCTCGAGCAGTACGGCATCAACCACGAGATTGTGAAGTCGCAGGACTTCGCCGGCGATCTGAACGCGAAGTACGACGTCATCCTCCTGCCGTCCGGCACCTCGAAGGCGCGCATCGTCAGCGGACTGGACCCGAAGAGGAACGATCCGGCCGAGTGGTCGTGGGCGTTCGGCGTGGGGGAGGCGGGCTGGACGAAGCTGAAGGCGTTCGTGGAGAACGGCGGGACGCTGCTGGCCATCGGCTCGGCGGTCGAGACGGCGACCGAGCTGCTGAGCCTTCCCATCGAGAAGGCGCTGCCCGAGGCGCCGCCGCGTTTCGGCCCCCAGGCGACACAGGCCTCCGAGTCGGTGTCCCAGGCCACGGTGGACGGCGCGCTGCGCGATGCCTTCAGCAGCCCCGCGCGCCTGATGCAGACGCTGCGCGACCGCGTGGCGGACCCCTCGTCGCTCTTCTACTGCCCGGGGTCGCTGTTGCAGAACGAGTTCGACACGACGAACCCGGTGGCGTGGGGCATGCCCGAGGCGTGGCCCATCTTCTTCGAGTCGGATCAGGCCTATCGCCTGCGCCCGGGCTTCGGCGTGGAGACCAAGGTCGTCTCCCGCTACCCGCGCGAGCACATCCTGCAGAGCGGGTGGCTGCTCGGCGAGGAGTACCTGAAGGACCAGGCCAATGTGGTCTCGTTCCGCGTGGGCAAGGGTTACGTCGTCACCTACGGCTCGCAGGTGGACTTCCGCACCCAGCCGCGCGCGACGTTCCGCCTCATCTTCAACGCGATCTTCCACGGGCCGTCCACACCCGTGAGCGCGGCGCAGATCGGGAAGTAGACTGCGTCGGGAGACGAATGGGGACGTCGCTGCTCCTGGCCGGACTTCTGGCGCACGCGGCGCCGACCCTCGCGCAGCCCGACGCCGGGCCGCTGGCGACGTGGCGTGACGGCGAGATCCGCGAGGCCTACGATCAGTCCGCTCGAGAGACCAGGGTGTTCGTCGCCGTGATGCCGTCGGGGCCGCAAGGTACGCCGACCGTGGTCCTCTCGGCGCGATGGCCCGGTCGCGTGCCGGAGGAACAGGTCACCGAGTTCGAGGTGCGCGTCGAGGCGGGGCTCGGTGTCAACCCGAATTTCCTCCGCAAGGCGACGCTGGCCCTGATCCTGGATCGCGATACCCAGGAACTGCGTGCCGTGGAGATGTCGAACCGCCTCCGCCTGTCGGTACCAGGCCCGGGCGTCGCCATCAACAGCGGCACCGCGACGATGACGCTGCTCGAGTTGATCCAGGTGCTGCAGGCCCGGAGGATCAGCGGCGTGATCCTGGGCGCTCCGGTCGAGTTCTCTCCGGCACAGATCGAGGCCCTGCGACGCTTCGGCGATCGCGTCCTGGCGCCCCCACCTCGGCGCTGACGGCGCCTCGGACGCGTGGACCCGGTGTCATGGAAAGCGCATATGCTGTGCTGCAGGGGAGGGCCATCACATGCTGAAGGAATTCAAAGAGTTCGCGATGCGCGGCAACGTCGTGGACATGGCGGTCGGCATCATCATCGGGGCCGCCTTCGGCGCCATCGTCACCAGCTTCGTTGGTGACGTGCTCATGCCGGTCATCGGCCTGGCACTCGGGGGCGTGGACTTCTCGAACATGTTCATCGTGCTGAAGGAGGGCGCCACGCCAGGGCCCTACGCTTCGCTCGCGGCAGCGAAGGAGGCCGGCGCCGTCACGTTCGCCTACGGCGTGCTGGTCAACACGATCGTGAACTTCCTGATCGTCGCGTTCGCGCTCTTCTTGGTCATCAAGGCGGTGAACGCTGCCAAGCGTCCGCCGGCCCCCGCGGCGCCGCCGGAGCCTTCGAAGGAAGAGGTGCTGCTCACACAGATTCGGGACCTGCTGGCCAAGCGCTGAGCTGGCGCGATGTCGGGCGAATCGTACACGGTCGACGAAGTAGACTGGGGACGATCATCTTGGGGGTGACACATGGGATTGAGGGACACATACGCCTACGCCATCCAGAAGGCCAAGGGTAAGTTCCACGGCGGCGCCGAGGAACGCGAAGGCAAGCTGTACTGGAAGGGGACGGTCTCGACCGAGGCCGACAAGAACGAGATCTGGGACGCCATCAAGACGATCCCGACCTGGCAGAACGACATCGTGGCCGACATCAAGGTGACGGGCCCGCCGGCGGGCGAGGCCAGGACCTACACCGTGAAGGCCGGCGACACCCTGAGCGCGATTGCCAAGGAGCACCTCGGCAGTGCCAACGCCTACATGAAGATCTTCGAGCTGAACAAGGATCAGCTGACCGATCCCGACAAGATCAAGCCGGGACAGGTGCTGCGCCTTCCGTAGCCGTCGGGTCGCCTGACCTGGCGTGACGGCGCCCAGTGGCGTTCGGCTCGATCCCCCGAGCCGCGCGCCGTCCGGCGCCCGATCCGGCGACTGCGTGCTCGCGCCGCGTCGCGCGCGAGTCCTCACCTGAGCTGCTACGGGTTCCCCAACGACGCCACCGACACGGCATAGGCGAAGCACAACACCCCTCCGACCACTCCCGCCACCAGTAGCGCGGACCTGCCGCCGCTGAACGTCCGTCGCTCGAGCATGACGATGTCGGCGTTCTCGTACCTCGCGCCATCGCTGGCGAGAAGCGCGGCTTCCTCGACCCGCTGCACCGTGAACCGTCAGGAGTATGCTGTCACAGGACGGTTGAGATGGCGGACGGGATCTGGCAGTGGGACGCGACGCGGATGGCCCAGGCGATCGCCCGGCGGGAGATTTCATCGCGCGAGGCGGTGGAGGCGTGCCTTGGGCGGATGGCCGCCGTCAATCCGAGGCTCAACGCGGTGACGGTGGACCTCGGAGCCGAGGCGCTCGAAGCCGCCGACAGGGCCGACATGGCCGTCGCGAGCGGCGAGACGCTCGGGCCGCTGCACGGCGTGCCCATCTCCATCAAGGAAAACGTCGACCAGGCCGGCTGCGCCACTACCAACGGCGTGGTGGCCTTCCGAAACGTGATCGCGCGCGAAGACAGCCCGGTGGTGGCCAACCTGAAAGCCGCCGGCGCCGTGATCATCGGCCGCACCAACACGCCGGCCTTCAGTTTCCGGCTCGACACCGAGAACGCGCTGCGCGGCCGCACCTTCAGCCCGTGGTCCGAACGGCATACGCCGGGCGGGTCGAGCGGCGGGGCCGCGGCATCCGTGGCCGCGGGCATCACGCCGATCGCTCACGGCAATGACATCGCGGGGTCGATCCGCTTCCCGGCCTACTGCTGCGGCCTCGTGGGACTGCGGCCGTCCTTCGGGCGGGTCCCCGCGTTCAATCCGAGCGCCACGGCCGAGCGCTCCATGTCCTCGCAGCTCCTGTCCGTGCAGGGGCCGCTCGCGCGCACCGTGCGCGACGTGCGCCTGACGCTCGAGGCCATGGCCCGGCGCGACGCGCGGGATCCCTGGTGGGTGCCAGCCCCGCTCGAGGGCGAGCCCCGCCCGCGGCAGGTGGCCGTCGTGGCCGACCCCGGGGACCTGGCCGGCGCCCGCCTGCACCCCACCGTTGTCGCGGCGCTCCAGACGGCGGCGCAGTGGCTCGCGGACGCAGGCTACGAGATCGTCGAGGCGCGGACCCCCGGCTTCACGCGCGCGATGGAGTCGTGGCTTGCGATGCAGATGCCGGAGATCCGCCTGTACCTCTGGCCGGCCATCGAGCAGCACGGGGATGCGGGCATCAACCGCGCGATGGGCCTGATGCTCGACGCCTACCCCGAGGAGGACGGCGTGGCCTACATGAAGGCGCTGGCCGAGCGCGCGCGCGTCGTCCGGGAGTGGCAGCGCTTCTTCGAGCGCGTCCCGCTGGTCCTGGCGCCCGTGTGTACCCAGCCCGTGTACGAGCGGGGCTTCGATCTCGAGAGCCGGGAGCGCACGGCCGAGTTGTGGCGCGAGTGCGTCACGCTGACGGCCGTGCCGGTGCTGGGCGTGCCGGGACTCGCGGTGCCGACCGGCGTGGTGGATGGCCTCACGGTCGGCGTGCAGATTCTCGGCCCGCGGTTCCGCGAAGATCTCTGCCTGGCGGCGGGAGAGGCGATCGAGGCGCGCGCGGACGTGGCGCCCCGGCCGCCCATCGACATCGCCTGGTGAGCCTGGCCCCCACCCGCCCGGCTAGCGCGACCGCAGGAACGCAATCACATCCGCCGCATCCTGCGGTGTCATCCGGAACCGGGGCATGGGGGCGCGCAGGCGTGTGCCCAGCCGGCCGATGGCCCCTTCGGTCAGCAACCGCATGGCCGCGGCGTCCGAGTAGCCCGGCAGGCCGGCGTTTCTCGGCGCGACGGCCGCCCAGTCGTTGGGCCAGGGCGGGGTGAACGGGATGTTGCCCCCCATGTACTCGCGGCCCGGGATGATCTCGCCGCTGGCGTCCCGCGTCGAATGACACTCGTTGCACATGGCCACGTGCTCCACGAGATAGCGTCCACGCTCGACGTTGCCTGCTAGCCCGGCGACCTGCGAACCGGCGGATGGGGCCTGCGACCCTTCGGAGCGGGGCGACTGGGCCGTGAGAAACGGGCTGGTAACGAGCAGGGCAGCCGACACTGCGAGCACGCGAACGGTGGACATACCGGGCCTCCTGCCGGGGGATTATGCCATCCGGCGGGGCCCACCGCCG
>CAZLBU010000017.1:16992-18568 GCA_964557815.1 uncultured Bifidobacteriaceae bacterium
ATCTCAGGGTAAGTGGGCTAGACTGCCCCGACGAATTGCGGCACTCCCGGTTCCGGGGCCGCGCCAGAGCTTCCATGACCTGCCGTCTCGACGTCCTCGGCTGCTGTTGTTGCGGCGGCTTCCTGTCCAGGAAGCCGGGAGCGTCGACGCCATGAGACACGTGGACTCGTGACAGCAATGCGCGTCAACCTTTCCGGCCCTCCCGATCCTCGGAGGGCCGTTTTCGTTTCGTTGCAGGAGCGCGTATGAACCTCGCAGTGCTTGCCAATGTGATCGTGTTCGCCGCCGTCATCGCCTGGTTGGCGCGCCGGGCGAAGGCGGGCGCGAAGCTGTCCACCAATGTGCTCCTCGCGGTGGTCCTGGGCGTCGTGCTCGGGGCCGCCGTGCAGGGCATCTACGGGCTCGGCAGCGCCACCGTCACGGGGACGATGACCTGGGTGAATGTCGTCGGGGGCGGCTACGTGCGGCTGCTGCAGATGGTCATCGCCCCGCTGGTGCTCATTTCCATCCTGGCGGCCGTCACGAAGCTGAGCAACGCCAAGGCCCTGGGCGCCATCAGCGGCGGCGTGATCGGCCTGCTGCTGGTCACCACCGCCATCTCGGCCAGCATCGGCATCGGGATGACCAGGCTCTTCGGGTTGAGGGCCGATGGCCTCGTGCAGGGCGCCCGGGAGCTCGAGCGCGGCACCTCCCTCGAGTCGCGCGTCGGGGAGGCGGCCCAGCTCACCATCCCCAACCTGCTGCAGTCGTTCATCCCCACCAACATCTTCGCGGACCTCGCCGGCTCCCGCTCCACCTCCGTCATCGGCGTCGTCATCTTCGCGGCCTTGCTGGGCCTGGCGGTGCTGTCGCTGCGGCGCGAGAAGCCGGAGCTTGGCGACCGGATCCTGCAGGGCATCGACACCTTCCAGCAGTTGATCCTGCGCCTGGTGCGGATCGTCATCCGCCTCACGCCCTACGGCGTGCTCGCGCTGATGACGCGGGTGGTCGCCACCTCGAACGTGAACGACGTCATCAACCTGGGCGGCTTCGTCGTGGCGTCGTACATCGGGTTGGCCATCATCCTGATGGTTCACGCCACCATCCTCGCGATGGCGGGGCTGAGCCCGATGCGCTTCTACCAGAAGATCTGGCCCGTGCTCACCTTCGCGTTCACGTCGCGGTCGAGCGCGGCGGCCATCCCCCTGAGCGTCGAGACGCAGGTGTCGCGCCTGGGCGTCTCGCCTGCCATCGCCAACTTCGCCGCCAGCTTCGGCGCCACCATCGGGCAGAACGCCTGCGCGGGCCTCTATCCCGCGATGCTCGCCGTGATGATCGCCCCGAGCGCCGGCATCGATCCGACGTCGCTGTCGTTCATGGCGTCGGTGGTGACGGTGGCCACGCTGGGCTCGGTCGGCATCGCGGGCGTGGGTGGCGGCGCCACCTTCGCCGCCCTCGTGGTGCTCTCCACGCTCAACCTGCCCGTGGCGCTGGCGGGCCTGCTCATCTCGGTGGAGCCGCTCATCGACATGGGCCGCACCGCCGTCAACGTCAGCGGGTCGATGACCGCGGGCACCGTGACGGCGCGCGCGCTGGG
>CAZLBU010000018.1:0-1430 GCA_964557815.1 uncultured Bifidobacteriaceae bacterium
GCGCTTGCCCACTTGCGCCAGGTTGGGCGGCGTGCCGATGAGGCCCTGCTCGGTGGTGAGGCCCGGGCCGGCGTTGAAGTCGCCCATCTCGTTGTTCAGCAGGAACCCGGCGCCGGGCACCACGATGCGCGAGCCGTAGCCGTACTCGAGGGTGTAGGTGAGGGAGACGGCGTTGCGGTTGGCGTCCACCACCGAGAAGTGGGTCGTCTCCTGCGACTCGGTGGGCCACGTGAACGTCGTCGGCGACGACTTCGAGGCCTTGTTCGGGTTGATGGACTTCCGCAGCGTGTCGGCGTATTCCTTCGAGATGAGGCGCGCGACGGGCATGTTCATGACGAAGTCCGGGTCCCCCAGGTATTGCGCGCGGTCCGCGAACGCGCGGCGCATGGACTCGGCGATGAGATGCAGGTTCTGCGCCGAGCCGTAGCCGTTGGCCTTGAGGTCATAGCCCTCCAACACGTTCAGCATCTGCGTCACGGCGATGCCGCCGGACGAGGGCGGGGGCATCCCGATGATCTCGTAGCCCCGGTAGGTGCCCTTGATGACCTCGCGCTTCTTCGCCTGGTACTTCTTCAGATCGTCGCGCGTGATGAGGCCGCCGTTGGCCTTCATGTCCTTCTCGATGAGCGCGGCGGTCTCGCCCTCGTAGAACCCGGCGGGGCCCTGGTCGGCGATGCGCTGCAGCGTGCGCGCCAGGTCCGGCTGTTTCAGGATGTCGCCGGCTTCGTAGGGCTTGCCGTTCTTCGAGAACTGCGCGAGCGAGGCAGGATACTTCTGGAACTCGTCCAGCTGGCCGGCCAGTGAGCGGGCCAGGCCGTGGCTGACCTCGAACCCGTCGCGCGCCAGCGTGACAGCGGGCGTCACCAGGTCCTTCCAGGGCTTCGAGCCCAGCTCCTTCCAGGCCATGTGGAGCCCCGCCACCGTGCCCGGCACGCCCACCGAACGGTGGCTGTTGTGGTGGAGGTCGAAGTCGTACTTGCCGTCCTTCAGCCACATCTCCGCGTTGGAGCCCGCGGGCGCGGCCTCGCGGAAGTCGAACGAGGTGGCCTCACCCTTCGCCCCCCGATAGACGATGAAGCCGCCGCCGCCGATGTTGCCGGCGGTGGGGTGGGTGACGGCCAGCGCGAAGGCCGTCGCGACGGCCGCGTCGATGGCGTTGCCGCCGCCCTTGATGACCTGCCACCCGACCTCGGAGGCGATGTCGCTCTGCGACACCACCATGCCCGTGCGGGCCCGCACCGGCGCCGAACCAGCCTGGAGCGTGAGCGAGGAAACGACGAGCGCGGCAAGCAGCGGGACAAACGAGCGCTTCATAGAGCCTCCGCGGGCATTATAGTCGCATGCTCATTGATGATTGCCGATTGCCGATCGGGTGATTCATTGGGCGATTGGCGATTGGGCATTGGGCATTGGATTGGGGGATTGCGCGA
>CAZLBU010000018.1:1440-3721 GCA_964557815.1 uncultured Bifidobacteriaceae bacterium
TCAAGACGCGCCCGTGATGGGGTGTCCTCCCGGTTCGGCGTCCAATCCGAATGCCTCAATCCCTAATCACCCAATCGTCACTGAATCACCAATCACCAATCTTCAATCGCCAATGGACGCCGAACCGGGAGGACACCCCATCACGGGCGCGTCTTGATAGGTGTGTCCTCCCGGTTACCCCACTCTTCCCAGGCGCCGTAGTAGTTGCGGAGCTTGCCGAGGTCGTGTCCGATGAGGGCCAGCGTGAAGAGGTCGTGCGAGGCGCGCATGCCCACCTGGCAGTAGGCGATGACCTCGTCCGACGGCAGCACGCCCTTGTCGCGGTAGAGCTTTGCGATCTCTGCCGCAGGCTTGAAGGCGTGCGTCGCCGGGTCGAAGGTGTCCTCCCAGTAGACAGGCACGGCCGACTCAATGAAGCCGGCACGCGTGATCCCGCGGAAGTCCTTGCCGTCGATTTCAGCCTGGCTGCGGGCGTCCACGAGTTTCACGCCGGGCCTGTTGATGGCCGCCAGCACGTCCTTCGCCGTGGCGTGTCCGGTCAGGCCGGCCTTCACGCGGAAGGGCGCCGGCGCGCTCGGGGTGGGCACGTCGGTGGAGGTGGCGCGCTTCTCGAGCGCCCACTTCGTCCAGCCACCGTTCAGCAGTGCCACGTTGGCGTGCCCGTAATAGTTCAGAATCCACCACAGCCGGGCGGCGTAGATGCCGCCGCGCTCGTCGTAGGCGACGACCCGCGTGTCGGGCCCGATGCCGAGCTTCGCCATCAGGGCCTCGAACTCGGCCGGCGTGGGCAGGAAGTCCGGCGGGGCCTTGGGATTGCGGATCCAGTTGTTGTCCAGCCACACCGCGTTCGGGATGTGCTCCGCGGCGTAGCCGCGTGGACGAAGGTCCACGATGCGAAGATTGGCGTCTCCGACATGGGCCGCCAGCCATGCGGTGTCCACGAGCAGCTCGGGGCGGGCATAGCCACCCGTGGCGGCCTGGGCCGTAAGGAGGAGTGCGAGCAGGACGTGCATCCCGCGATTCTACGCCCACAGTGTCAGAATAGGGCGCGATGACCTCCTCCGTGTCAGTCGTGTCCAAGCTGCCCGACATCGGTACCAGCATCTTCGCCGTGATGACCCGGCTCGCCAACGAGCACGGGGCTATCAATCTGTCGCAGGGCTTCCCGGACTTCGACTGCGATCCCGCTCTGGTGGAGGCCGTGGCTGCCGCGATGCGGGCCGGGCACAACCAGTACGCGCCCATGCCGGGTGTGCTGGCGCTGCGCGAAGCCATCGCCCGGAAGGTGGCGTACTGCTACGGCGCGCCGTACGATCCGATGACCGAGGTCGTGGTCACCTCGGGCGCGACCGCGGGTCTCTACGCCACGCTGACCGCCCTGGTGCATCCGGGCGACGAGGTGGTGCTCTTCGAGCCCTGCTACGACTCCTACGTGCCCGTCATCCGCCTGAGCGGTGGCACGCCGGTATTCGTCAGCCTGCGGTACCCGGATTACGCCGTGGATTGGGACGAGGTCCGGCGGGCGATCACGCCGCGCACGCGGCTGATTCTCGTGAACACGCCGCACAACCCGACCGGCATGACCTGGTCGCCCGACGACATGCAACGGCTGGCCGCCTTGGTGGACGGCACGAACATCCTGCTGGTGTCGGACGAGGTGTACGAGCACATCATCTTCGATGGCCGGCGGCACGAGAGCATCCTGCGATACCCCGACCTCCGGGATCGCGCGGTGGTCATCAGCTCGTTCGGGAAGACCTTCCACACCACGGGCTGGAAGGTGGGCTACTGCGTGGCGCCGCAGCCGCTGATGGCCGAGGTGACGCGCGTGCACCAGTTCGTGACATTCACCGTGCATACGCCGTCGCAGGTGGCCTTCGCGGAGTTCGTCTCGCGCGATCCGTCCGCGGCCTCTCTCCCGGGCTTCTACCAGGAGAAGCGCGACCGGTTCCTGGCGCTCACCGACGGATCGCGCTTCAGGCCGCTGCGGTGCGAGGGCACGTACTTCCAGCTGATGGACTATTCGGCCATCTCCCGCGAGGGCGACAAGGCGGCTGCCGAGTGGCTGCTCACGACTCACGGCGTGGCCGCCATCCCGGTGTCGGCGTTCCTCTACAAGGATTCCGGCGGGCCGGTGCTGCGCTTCTGCTTCGCGAAGAAGGACGAGACGCTGGCCGCTGCCGGCGAACGCCTGAAGAGCGCCTGAGCTCGAGTCCCAGGCCCCAAGCCCCAAGCCCCAAGCCCTCAAGACCCCAAGACCTAGAGAATCCTCCTCAGGTAG
>CAZLBU010000018.1:3731-6031 GCA_964557815.1 uncultured Bifidobacteriaceae bacterium
CTCCACTGCCGTGGATAGCCCAGTGAGACCTCATCGAACCGCACGCCGTCCAGCGCGCGCGTCGAGCGCATGTGGAGGTGGCCGTACACGACGGCCTCCACGTTGAACCGCTGGTGCCAGTCCTCGGTCAGCCTCGTGCCGCACCAGATGCTGAAGCGCGGGATGCGCGGCAAGACGGCAAGGTCGCGTCTGAGAGGGAAGTGGTTCGCCAGCACGAGGCGCGCATCCTTGGGCAGGGCCTCGAGCCTCGCGCGTGCCTCGACGACGCGCGCGTGGCACCACGCGGCGCGGCTGGCGTGCGGCGCGGGGCCCAGCAGGTCTTCGTCGGCCGATCGCAGGTTGGCCTCGCGTGCCCAGCGCACGGCCGCGTCCGGGGCCATGCCGTCAGGCGCGAACGAGTAGTCGTACAGCAGGAACAGCGGAACAATCGCGCGGGGCGGGCCGTCGCCCGGCCACACCGGGTACGGATCCTCGGGCGTCAGCACCCCATGGCGGCGGCAGAGCGCCACCAGGCGCTCGTAGTGGCCGACCCCACGCCGCTCGGCCGCGAGGTCGCGCGGTGTCCAGAGATCGTGATTGCCCGGCACCCAGATCACCTGCTGGAAGCGGGGTGTCAGGGCCCGAAGCGCGAGATCGAGTTGTGCGGGCGTGTCGCCCGCATCGCCGGCGAGGATCAGCCAGTCGTCCGGGTAGCTGCCCAGGGCCTCGAGGCCCTCGCGATTCTCCCTGAACCCGACGTGAAGGTCGGCAATCGCCCAGAGCTTCACTCGTCCACCCGTGGCACGACGTCCTCGATGCGGACGTCGAGATCGGCACCCGAGCGCCGCACGGCCACCGCGAGGCGATGTCGGTCGGTGGGCCATGCCTGCGCGAACTGCCACGTCTCCGCGTCGTCGTCGATCTCCGGATCGAAGGCAATGGCCGGGGGGCCGGGGGCGCGGAGGATGAAGGCGAAATGCCGGAGCGGCAGCGCCAGACCCATGCCGCGCGCCTTGATGTACGCCTCCTTGAGCGTCCAGAAGTCGAAGAAGACGCGCGCCTGATCGCCCGTGGGCAGGGCGCGCAGCGTTGCGACCTCTGCCGGCGCGAAGAACCGGTCCGCGATGTCATGGGTGAGCACGCGGTCGATGCACTCGACGTCGACGCCCACGTCGGCGGTCCGTGCCATGGCGAAGGCAACCAGCCCACGCGTGTGGGAGACGTTGAAACCGAAGGTGGGGGCGCCTCCCCGCGCCAGCAGTTCCGGGCGCCCGTGGGCGTTGACGATGAACGACCACTGGCGGGGGTCTCCGCCCAGGTAGCGTGACAGCTGGAGCCGCGCCAGGGCGCGGCCAATCACGAACCGCTCACGGTCGGCATCGAAGTGGAACCGCGCTTCGCGTTCCCGCTCCCCGGCATCGAGCAGGGCTCGGTACTGGTCGAGCCGGGCGCGCACCTCGGGTGCGTCCTGTCGAACAACGAGCACCTGCACGGCGTGATCGGGGAAAGGATCGACCATTGAAAGTCGAGTACGTCATCATTATCGTATGGCGCGCATGCGCGGCCTGGCGACGATCCTTCCGGCCCTGGCGGTGGCCACCGGTCTCCTCTCGACGGGAGGCGCCAGGGAGCAGTCTCTCCCACTCCCGGATCGGGACGCCTTCTTCGCCGAAGTGCAGAAGCGGCTGGCCAGCAACGACATCATCCAGAGCCGCTACTCGTACCGGCAGAAGTCCACCGAGCTGAAGCTGAACCCGTTCGGACGCATGGGGACGGGCCCCGTGCTGGTGCACGAGGTGTACCCGCATCCGGACGAGGAGCTGACATACCGGCGCCTGATCGAACGCGACGGCCGTCCGCTGAGCCCGATGGAGATTGCCGCGCAGGACCGCGAGCACGTGAAGAAGCTGGAGGCATGGAACCGCCGGATGGCCCGCGAGGGCGAGTCGGCGCGCCGGCTGCGCCTGCAGCGGGCGCGCGAGGGGCGCGAACGCGACGAGGCGCGGGCCCGGGAGGCGCTCGAGATGTTCGACTTCGCCATCGTGGGCCGCGAGATGTGGGAAGGAGAGCCGGCCGTCGTCATCGGCTTCACGCCGCGGCCCGACGCCAGGCCGCGAACGCGCGAAGGACGGATCGCGAGCGCCTTCGCCGGGCGAGCCTGGGTGCATGAGGACGAGTACGAGGTGATGAACGTCGAGGCCACGGCCGTGGATGACGTGTCCTTCGGCTTCGGCATCATCGCGAAGCTGCACGAGGGCTCCAGCGCGAAGTTCGTCAGGCGCCGCATCAACGGGCGATGGATGCCGGTGGAGTCCCGCTTC
>CAZLBU010000018.1:6085-14808 GCA_964557815.1 uncultured Bifidobacteriaceae bacterium
GATGGCACCGGCCGCGCCCTCCTCGTGCGCCGGGTGGTCATCCACTTCTGGCGCGAGTACTCCGACTATCGGCCGTTCGAGCCGGACGAACTGCCCGCAAGGCTCGGGTTGGGGCGCTGACGGCGGACCGCGAGGTACCAGGCGCCGGCGGCCAGCCCGATCGCGGCCAGGGCCACGGCCAGCGTCGCTCCATGTTGCCGCACCAGCTCCCCCCCCCGCTCGCCGTAGCGCATCGCCAGGTACGCCTGGCCGAAGTAGCGGGTGCCGCGGCCGAGGATGACCGCCACGGCGAACCGCCACGGCGCGACGGCCGCTGCGCCGGCCATCAGCACGAAGATCTTGAAGGGCGTCGGTGGCGGCAGCAGGGACGGCACGATCACCGCGAGTAGGCCCCATCGCTGGTAGAGGCGGATCCCGCGATCCACGCGTTCGGAGCTGAACCGCCGGCGCAGGAAGACCTCACCACCCTTACGTCCCATGCCGTACAGGAGGAAGCAGCCCGTCAGCGATCCCAGCGTGGTCATGCTCGCGTAGTACGGCATCCACTCGGGATGCCGCATGCTGAGGTAGATCACCAGGACGTCGTTCACCTCGGGCAGCGACAGGAACGACGAATCGAGGACCGCGATGACGTAGAGCCCCAGGCCTCCGAGCTGATCGACCCAGGCCTGGAACGTCGCGAGCATCAGGCGAGGTTCTCCGGGATCAGGCGCTCCACGATGACGACGTCACGCCAGGTGCCGTCGAGCCTCCCGTGTCGCTCGTAGATGCCGACTTCGCGAAAGCCCAATGACGCCATCAGCCGGCGGCTGGGCGCATTCTCGACGAAGATGCGGGAAATCAGCTTCCAGAAGCCGGCCCGGGCGGCGGCGTCGATGAGGGCCTGCATGGCCACGCGGCCCGCGCCGCGCCCGCGGCTCGCGCGTTCCACGTACACCGAGTACTCGGCGATGCCCGCATAGCAGTCCCTCGCGCGATAGGTCGACGTGGACGCGAAGGCCACGATGTGCCCGCCGTCGTCCTCGACGACCACGATGGGATGACGGCCGTCGAACCAGGCGGCGATGTCCTCGCGGGAGCGCGGGCGCGTCTCGAACGTGCCGAGGCGATCCTCGATGCCCTCGTTGTAGATGCGCGTGATGTCGGGCGCGTCCGCGGGAGACGCCGGGCGGGCGGTCAGGGGCATGGCGTTGGCACCGATCATAGCAGCCGTGTCGTGATCCATAATCCGCCATGCTCAGGGAAGCGGCGGCGGAGTTTCTCGGCACGTTCATCCTCATCATGTTCGGCGCCGGCGTGGTCGCGCAGGCGGTGCTCAGCCAGAACGCCAACGGCTCGTACTTCGCGATCAACGTCGGCTGGGGCCTCGGCGTCATGCTGGGCGTCTACACGGCGGCCGGCGTGTCGGGCGCGCACCTGAACCCGGCAGTCTCTGTGGCGCTCGCCGTCCGGCGCGGGTTTCCGTGGGCGAAGGTGCCGGTCTTCGCGGCGGCGCAGACGGCCGGTGCCTTCGCCGCGGCGGCCGTCGTGTTCCTGACGTACCGCGAGGCGTTCGACGCCTACGACGGGGGCATGCGGCAGGTGCAGGGCGCCCTGGGCACGGCGGGCATCTTCGCCACCTACCCGCAGCCGTTTCTCTCGCTGGCCGGCGGGCTCGTCGATCAGGTGGTCGGCACGGCGCTCCTCATGGTGGGCGTGCTCGCGATGACCGATCAGCGCAACGCCGCGCCGCCCGCGTGGCTGGCTGCGCCGCTCATCGGCGCACTGGTCGTCGCCATCGGCGTGGCATTCGGCTTCAACGCCGGCTACGCGATCAACCCGGCCCGCGACCTCGGGCCGCGCCTGTTCACCGCTGTCGCCGGGTGGGGAGGCGGCGTCTTCACGGCCGGGAACGGCTGGTGGTGGGTTCCCATCGCTGGGCCGCTCGTGGGCGGGGTGCTGGGGACCCTCGCCTACGACGCGTGCATCGGGCGCGCGCTGCCGCCGCCGGAGATTCGCGCGTGAGCCGCTACATCCTCGCCCTCGATCAGGGCACCACCTCGAGCCGCAGCATCGTCTTCGATCGCGGCGGGCGCGTGGTGGCGCTCGCGCAACAGGAGTTCCCGCAGCTGTTTCCCGGGCCGGGCCACGTCGAGCACGACCCGGAGGCCATCTGGTCGTCGCAGTTGCAGACCGCGCGTGACGCGCTGGCGAAGGCCGGCGTCACGGCCGCGGACCTTGCGGCCATCGGCGTCACCAACCAGCGCGAGACGACCATCCTCTGGGAGAAGGCCACCGGCAAGCCCGTGGCGAACGCCATCGTCTGGCAGAGCCGGGTGACGGCGCCCATCTGCGACCGGCTGAAGGCCGAGGGGCACGAGCCGACGTTCCGGCGCAAGACGGGCCTGGTCGTGGACGCATATTTCTCGGGCACGAAGGTCAAGCACCTGCTCGACTCGTTCGACGGCCTGCGCGCGCGGGCCGCGCGGGGCGAGATTCTGTTCGGGACGGTGGACAGCTTCCTCCTCTGGCGGTTGACCGGCGGACGCCGGCACGTGACGGACGCGAGCAACGCCAGCCGGACGCTGCTCTTCAACATCCACACCCAGGACTGGGACGACGAGTTGTTGCGCCTGCTCGACGTGCCGAGGGCGATGCTGCCCGAGGTGTGCGCATCGAGCGAGGTGTACGGCGACACCGTGCCCGAGCTGCTCGGCGCCAGCGTGCCGGTGGCCGGCATCGCCGGCGATCAGCAGGCGGCGCTCTTCGGGCAGGCAAGCTTCGAGCCCGGCGCCGCGAAGAACACGTACGGCACCGGCTGCTTCATGCTCCTCAACACGGGGGCCACGCCCGTGCCGTCGGAGAAGGGCCTGGTCACCACCATCGGTTGGCGGATCGGGCGTGAGACCGTCTACGCGCTCGAGGGGTCGGTGTTCATCGCGGGCGCCGCGGTGCAATGGCTGCGTGACGGATTGCGCGCCATCCGCTCGTCCGCGGACGTGGAGGCGCTGATGGCCGAGGTGCCCGACACCGACGGCGTCTACCTGGTGCCCGCATTCGTGGGACTGGGGGCGCCCTACTGGGATCCGCGCGCCCGCGGCGTCATCGTCGGGCTCACGCGCAACACGAAGATGGCACACATCGCGCGTGCCGCCGTGGACGCGATGGCGTACCAGACGCGCGATGTACTGGAGGTGATGCAGGTGGAATCGGGCCTGCCGCTCACCACCCTCAAAGTGGACGGCGGCGCGGCCGCCAACGCGGCACTCCTGCAGTTCCAGGCCGATCTGCTGAACGTGCCCGTGCGGCGTCCGGTGGTGGGCGAGACCACCGCGCTCGGCGCGGCATACCTCGCGGGCCTTGCGGTCGGGTACTGGAACGGCCTGGACGATGTGCGCCGCAACTGGGCACTCGATCGTGAGTTCCGGCCGTCCATGCCACCGGCCACGCGCGACCGGCTCTATGCCGGGTGGAAGAAGGCGGTGGGCCGTTCGCTGGGCTGGGAAGACTGACGAGCCGGGCCGCCCTCACTGTGGAAAGAGGAGGTCCCTCGCCCACTCGTTGCGTCCGGCCGCGTGATACACGAGCGCGCGGAGGAGCTCGGGCATGAAGGCTGCCGACGGGATGAACGCCACGAACCCGAGTCCACGTTCGGGATCGACGCACCACGCGCCCAGCTGGTGGGCGTCCGGTTGCACGACCTCGTTGGCGTTCAGGCGTTGCGCGATGGCCGCGTCGGGCTCGACCGGGATGAGCAGCCGCAGCTGCAGGCCCGACCCGAGCGCCGGGTGCACCACGCTCGCGTCCAGCTCGAGGCGCGCCGGCCGCCCGCTGGCGAACTCCAGGTCCGCGACGAGCCGATCGGGCTCGTTGGCGGCCATCAGCCAGGGCCGGGGCTCGAGGTGCACGAGCTGTGCGAGCGCCTCGGTCGTGAACGGCGACGCGTCCTGTCCGCGCTGCTGGTAGATCTCCACCACGCCCAGCATCTCGTCCGGCTGCGCGCGGACGCCGGACGTGGGATGGAGACTCTCGTCCACGCGCGCCCCGAAGGCCTTCGCCAGCTCCGCCGCCTCTGCATGCGCGTCCGCCACCTGCAGGGCCATCGCGTGGAGGGCGAGCGCCCGCGCCATCGGCCAGTTGTCGTCGGTGACGGCTACCGACGCGTGGAGCCGGACCTTGCGCGCCTCGACGTCGGCGACGTACGCGCTGAGCGTGGCGAAGCGGTTCAATGAGGCCAGTCGCTGCCACGTGACAGCGGAAAGGGGCACGTCGGCCAGAAGGTCGGTCTCGACGTGCACGGTCGTGACCGTGACGCCGTGGAGCGTGCGCGGCGCGGCGAGCGTTACGCCCTGCGCCAGCGCGCCGGCCCACCACGAGAAGCCGCGGCCGCGGCCCTCGAACCAGTGGTGATCGATCTGCAGGCGGTCGATGAGGAAGTTGATGAGTCCCGCTTCGGCCTCGGGCGTCACGACGTCACGCTCACACTCACATGGTACAGGGCGATGGCGAGGGCCGTGCTGACGTTGAGCGAATCCACGCGCCGGCTCATCGGGATGGTCACGCGCACATCGGCCGCGGCCAGCGCGGCCTCCGACAGGCCGCTGCCCTCGGCCCCGGCGACGAGGGCGACACGAGGCGCACCGGGCGTCAGCCGCGGCAGCGGCAGCGCATCCGTGTTCGGCGTGAGGGCCACGACGAGGTATCCGGCGTCGCGGAGCAGCGCCAGCGCGCCGGGCCACGGATCCGCCCGCGCGCAGGGGACCTCGAGCGTCGCCCCCATCGAGGTGCGTACGGCCTTGCGGTAAAGCGGGTCGCCGCATGAGGGCCCCAGCGCCACGAGGTCCGCGCCAAGCGCCGCCGCGCTCCGGAAGACGCCGCCGATGTTGTCCGGGTTGCTCACCCCTTCGAGCACGACCACGCGCGACAGGGGCTCGACCGTCTCCCGCGTCAGCGCGAGCATCTCCGGCCGACGCGCGAGGGCGAGGCATCCGCGGTGGATGTTGAACCCCACGACGTCGTTCATGATGGGCTGGGGCACGACGTACACCGGGACGTCGGGGTGGGCCGCCACCAGCGGCGTCATCTGCGCAAAGGCGGCGGGGGAGAGCAGGATGGACGACGTGGCCCCGAACCAGCGGCCTGGCCTGGCCGAGGCCTCGAGGAGCCGCGCAACCACCAGGCGTCCCTCGGCCACGAACCACCCGCGAGCCTCGAGCGCGTGGGGGTCAGCCACCAGCCGGTAGTCCCGGACTCGCGGATCACCGAGATCCGCAACGTGAATCACCCCTGCCACTCATTCCTCTGCACCACCGGCATCTGCAGCGCACGCTCGCGGTCCAGGTCGAGCGACCCGACGTGCAGCGAGAGCGGCGACTGCACCCACTTGTAGATGGACTGCGAGAACAGGCGGGCGAAGCGGGAGGCCCAGGCCTGCAGGCGTTGGCCGTCCTCCGATGGGAAGAGGCCCGCCAGGGCCGTCGCCATCTCGTCGGGCGACATCTTCTCACCGGCGTAGAGGTGGAGGCACGCGTCGAGGACGGGGAAGGGCATCAGCTCCTGCTCGGCCTGCTGCGCGTCGGCCAGCTCGGGCCCCGGCTCGGTGGCGAGCGTGGCGGTGATGCCTGTGAAGCCGAACCGTGCGTGCAGCCGCTGCAGCAGCGCGATCACCACGGTCTTGGGCACGTTGGCGATGACCGACAGCGCCCCCTCGAGATCGCCGCCCATCGTCGTGTAGCCGACGGCCTTCTCGCTCATGTCGCCCGTCTGCAGGAAGAGCGCGCCCGAACTGTTGGCCCAGTTCCACATGCGCTGCCCGCGGAGGCGCGCCTGGACGTTCTGCCGCGTGATCTCGGTTGGCGTCGCCCCGCCCAGCATGTAAGTGACGGCGTCCATCTCGCGATCCGTGGCCTCGTCGATGGGCACGGTCTGGACCGTGACGCCCAGTTCGCGCGCCAGGCGCTCGGCCGCCTCGCGCGTGTCCGCCTGCGAGTGGCGGCTCGGCATGTAGAACGCGCAGATGGGAACCCCGTCGCCCAGCAGTTGCGCCGCCCGCCACGCGACCATCAGCGTGAGCATCGAGTCGCGCCCGCCCGAGAGCGCGATGCCGAGCGATCGGAACGCGCCCGTCTTCTCGTAGTAGCTCTTCACGCCGAGCGCGAGTGCTTCGAAGAGATCGTCGAGCGCCCGGTCGCGTGGGTCGGGCTCCGGCGCGCGGCTCGCGGGCAGGAAGAAGCTGCCGCCGTCCGGGGCCGGGTACTGCAGCCGCGAGCGATCCGCGGTCCCGCCCTCAGCCGTGATGGCGGGGACGACGCGCTGGCCGAGGCAGTACTCCTGGCAGTCGCTGCGCCAGGTGGTGTTCTCGACGCGCAGGCGGCGCGTCCGATCGAGGTCCACGACGGCCGCCCACCAGCCCTCGGCGAACCTGGGCGCGTCGAGCACGCGGCGCCCGTTCTGGAAGATGAACCCGCCGCCGTCGTAGACGAGCCCGTCCTGCCCGCCGACCGCGTTGGCGTACATCAACGTGGCCTCGGCGTCGGCCGCGCGTGTCGCCAGCATCTCGCGACGGGTGGCATCGATGCCCATGCGGTACGGGGACGCCGACACGTTCACGACGATCTCGGCGCCGGAGTAGCAGCGTCGCCGCATCGGCCCGTCGGGCGACCAGGCGTCCTCGCAGACCTCGACGGCCACCGTCCCGAAATCGAAGGCGAAGATGTAGTCGCCGAGGGGCACGCCGTCCGCCTCGAGCGCCAGGCCGGGTCCCCCGCGCGAGAAGGTCCGCGCTTCGTAGAAGACGTTGTAGGTGGGCAGCTTCTCCTTCGGCACGAGTCCCAGGATCCGCCCTCGATGAACGATGGCCGCGCAGTTGAAGATCTGGCCCCCGACGGCCACGGCCAGGCCCACGACGAACACCGTCGGAAGCCCCACGGTGTCGGAGGCGAAGCCCTCCAGGGATCGACGCTGCCCGTCGAGAAAGGCGCGCCACTGGACGAGGTCCTCGGGCGGGTAGCCGCCGATGACCTGCTCGGGAAAGGCCGCCAACGTGACATCCTCGGCGGCCATGGCATGGGCCAGCTGGACGAGCCGCGCCCGGTTGGAGGTGACGGCGCCCACGGTGGGGCTGACGCTCGCGACGGCGAGCCTGGCAAGCCGCATCACGACAAGGGTACATCAGGGGGCTTGCACATCCGTGCAGCCGGACCGACTGGCGCGTGGCGGGCGTCCAACCCTCATGGACTTCCTCAGGCAGTGGGCGGCGGGCCTGGCCGCCTTCGTCGTGCTCGACTTCGTCTGGCTCGGCATCGTCGCCAATGGTTTCTACCGGCGGGAGCTGGGCCCGATCCTTCGGATGAGCGGCGACCGGATGGACCCGCGGCTCGCGCCCGCGGTTCTCTTCTATGCGATCTTCGTGCTCGGGCTGGTGGTCTTCGCGCTTCCGCGCGCGCGGGCAGGCTCGCTGGCCGAGACGATGGCGTGGACGGGGCTGTTCGGCCTGGTCGCCTACAGCGTGTACGACCTGACCAACTACGCCACGCTGCAGGCGTTTCCGCTGCGGGTGGTCGTGGTGGACATGGCCTGGGGTGCCGTCCTCTCGGCGCTCACGGGCGCGGCGATGTGGCTCGTGCGCCCGGCGTGAGGCGGCGCCGCCGCTCGCCGAGCAGGACGGAGGGCCGCCGGCGCCGGCGCGCCAACCCGAAGCGGAGCACCGCCTTTTCTTCGATGTGGGCCATGGCTTCGTCCACCGAGTCGGTCACGCACATCAGGTCCAGGTCGTGCGGCGAGATGGTTCCCGCCTCGATCATCCGCCGCGACATGTCGAGAAACGGCGTCCAGTACTCCCGGCCCATCAGGACCACCGGGAACTGCTCGATCTTGCCCGTCTGGATGAGCGTCAGCGCCTCGGTGAGCTCGTCGAGCGTGCCGAACCCGCCCGGGAGCACGACGAACGCGTACGAGTACTTCAGGAGGAGGACCTTGCGCACGAAGAAGTAGTGGCAGGTCACCATGTCGTCGAGGTACGGGTTCGGCGCCTGTTCGAACGGCAGCTCGATGTTGCAGGCGACCGATCGGCCGCCGGCCTCCTTCGCCCCGCGGTTGGCGCCTTCCATGACGCCAGGACCGCCGCCGGTCATCACTGTGAACCCCATGCGCACGAGCGCGCGGCCGACCTGACGGGCTTCCTCGTAGTAGGGGTGGTCTTCGTTGAACCGCGCCGAGCCGAACACCGTGACGCACGGTCCCACGAAGTGCAGCGTGCGGAAGCCGCGCAGGAAGTCGCGCCCCGCGCGCAGCAGCATGAGCAGCTCGCGCGTGCGCGACTGCGGCCCTTCGAGAAATACCTCTTCGTCGCGCCAGCGCCGGGAGGAAGGGAGTGGGGGCAGTTCGGGCGCGTCGCCGGGCGGTTCCTGTGTCATGCGTGCGGAGCGCGGCCGCCGGCCCCCACGTCCCACCGTGGATGCCGAGCCTCGGCCTTGGTGTAGAGTCTACTCTCATGCACGTCCGCTCGCTGTTGTGCCGACTGATCGCGGTGTGTCTGCTGGCGGCGATGGCTCTCCCCGCCAGCGCCCAGACAACGGTTTCGGGCACGGTCGTGGACGTCTCGGGCCTGGCGGTGGCCGGCGCCGAGGTCACCGCGCGGGCCTCCGACGGCCGCACCATCACCACCACGGCGGGGCCCGACGGCCGGTTCGCGGTGCAGGGCCCCGTGGCCAGCCTGCGTGCGACCGCGCCCGGCTTCGCACCGA
>CAZLBU010000018.1:14818-18413 GCA_964557815.1 uncultured Bifidobacteriaceae bacterium
CTGCAGGTCGTTCTCCGGCCCGCCACCTTCGCCGACTCGGTGGTCGTGACCGCGACCCGCGGCGCCGAGCGCCTGCCGAGCGCCGCGCCGGCGACCGTGGTGACCTCCGCCGAGCTCAGCAACTCCGCCGCCGGCGCCCTGGACGATGTGCTGCGATCCACGCCGGGGTTCAGCCTGTTCCGCCGCTCCTCGTCGCGCGTCGCCAATCCGACCACGCAGGGGGTGACGCTCAGGGGCGTGTCGGGCTCAGGTGCCAGCCGCACGCGGGAGCTGGGTGTACTGGAACCGCGTTCCGCAGGCGGCCGTGGACCGTGTCGAGGTGGTCCGCGGCGCTACGGGCGACCTCTACGGCGCGGACGCGCTGGGCGGCGTCGTGCAGGTGCTGACCTTCGCGCCCGACCGGACGCGCGCGCGTGCCACGATTGAAGGCGGCTCGTTCGATACCTATCGGGGGTCGCTCTTCGGCGGGGTCGAGAACAACGGCTGGGCGGCGTCTGGCGCGTTCGAGGCGACCTCCACCGACGGCGCCTACACCGTCGCCTCCGAGGCACGCGGCCCCATCGACACGCGGGCAGACAGCGACTACAGGACGGGCTTTGTGACCGTGGGCCGCCAGGCTGGCACGTGGAACGCCTGGATCAAGGGCGCGGCCTACTCGGAGGATCGCGGGAACGGCACGCCGGAGCAGGTGAACTCCACCGACTGGAAGCAGGTGTCGGGCACGGCGGGCGGATCGCTGGCCGGCGGCGTGTGGCAGGCCCAGGCGTCGGGCAGTTCCCAGGACTACTACCAGACCTTCACCGCGGTGTTCGCCGGGCGCGCCGGCGAGCGGCTGACGACCGCGCAGACCACGGACACCAGCTACGCCTCGGCCGGCGGGCAGTGGACCCGGCCGATGGGGCGGGCCACGATTGTGGCTGGCACCGAGGTCCACCGCACCGAATCCACGGTGGAGGAATTCCGCTATCCGACGGCCAACGTGCAGACGGGCCCGTTCTTCGCGGGCGGCACCGAGCGCTCCGCCGCGTTGTACACACGCGCGAGCGTGCCTGTCGCCGACAACCTGACCGTGGATCTCGGCGGCCGCGTGGACTGGTGGCGCTCCGAACCGACCGACGCCTCGCTCCCCGACAAGTCGGTGACCTTCTACAGCCCGCGGGCCTCGGTGGCCTGGCGGCAGGGTCGGTACGCGCTTCAAGGCGCGGTGTACCGCGCCAACCGCCCGCCGACGCTGAACGAGCTGCACCGCGGCTTCCGCGTCGGCAACGCGGTGACGAACCCGAACCCGCTGCTCGATCCCGAGACGCTGACCGGCGTCGAGGGGGGCGTGCTGGCCACCTTCGATCGGGTGACGACACGCGTGACGGCGTTCTACAACTCGCTCGACGGCGCCATCGCCAACATCACGCTGTCGAGCACGCCAACCCTCATCACGCGCGAGCGCCGCAATTCGGACGAGATCCGGGCCGGCGGCGTGGAGTTCGAAGCCGACGCGCGCCTGACCGCGACGTTCAGCGTCAATGGCCAGCTGGTGTTCACGTCGAGCCACTTCCGCGGCTCGGTGGCGGCACCCGACATCGAAGGCAACCGGGTGCCGCAGGTGCCGGCCGTGCAGGGCGGTGTCGGCCTCACGTGGACCGACCCCCGCATCGTCACTGCCGCCGTGCAGGCCCGCTTCAGCGGGATGCAATACGACGACGACCAGAACAACTTCGAGCTGGGCGCGTACGGCGTGGTGGACCTGCAGCTGAGCCGCGCAATCACCCGGGGCGTCGTCGGGTTCCTGGCGGTGGAGAACCTCTTCGACGAGGAGTACGACGCCGGCCGGACGCCGATTCGCCTGGTGGGGTGGCCACGGTCAGTGCGAGTGGGGCTGCGCGTGGCCCTGCGCTGAACACAGAACGCAGATGGCGCAGATGGCGCAGATGGCGCAGATAACGCAGAGCTTTCTCCGGGGTGTCGACGGCTACCAGGTCCATCCGGGCCAGGCATAGCTGCCGTTTCGCGTAACCGAGGTTCATGCCGCGGGCTCGTCGCCGGTTTCCGCGAGCCCGTGACGTGAACGCCTTCCTGTGAAATCTGCGCTATCTGCGTTATCTGCGTCCTCTGCGTCGTCTGCGTGCTCTGCGTCCTCTGCGTCCTCTGCGTCCTCTGCGCCCCTCTGCGTCATCTGCGTTCATGGTCCATCAGCGTCGTACCATCCGCGCCATCAACGTCGAGACGCGCCCGCTGGTTGTCGCCGTAGCGGCCGCTCTGCAGGAGAGCATTCCCGACCATCTCACCTCGAAGAGCGATGCGCGCCGCGTGGTCATGGCGGGAGCGGTACGGGTGAACGGGCAGAAGTGGTCCGTGCCGTCGGCGCCGGTGCCGGCGGGGGCTCGGCTCGAGCTGGCGATCGACCTGTCGCGGCTGCCTCGGGCCCGCGCCGGTGCCGCGCCGCGCCCCGGCGTGCAGGTCCTCTTCGAGGACCGCCACCTCATCGCCGTGAGCAAGCCCCCCAATCTCCCCACGCATCCCACGGCCGACCCGAACCGCCCCGACCTGGTCACGCTGGTGGCCCGGCAGATCGGCGTGGCGGTGGAGGAGCTTGGCGTGCACCAGCGCCTGGATGCAGGGACGTCCGGCGTCGTGCTCTTCGCCCGCACGCCGGAGGCCAACGCCGGCCTGGCCCGGCAGTTCGAGGCGCGTTTGGTTGAGAAGGTCTACCTGGCCGTGGTCGAGGCGCGCCGGCGGCCCGACCTTGCGCCCGGCGACGCGTGGATGGAGCGGGCGCCGCTGGGCACGGAGGGCCGGGGCAGGCGCGCGCGCGTCGTTGCGGTCCCTGATGGAGGCCAGGACGCCGAGACGGCCTTCCGGGTGCGGGCCAGAGAGGGGGAACGCCTGCTCATCGAGGCGCGCCCGAAGACCGGGAGAAAACACCAGATCCGCGCGCACCTGGCGGTATCGCGGTTGCGGATTGTCGGCGACGAGCGCTACGGATGGAGCGGGCCGCCGAGCCGGATGATGCTGCACGCCTGGCGGCTGTCGCTCGCTCATCCCGTGAGCGGCGAGCCGCTGGCGGTTGAGGCACCGGTGCCACCCGGGTTCCGGTTCGTGGGTGACGAGGGATGACCGAGACGCCGCACGCCATCGTGCTGTTCGACGGGACCTGCGGGTTCTGCGAGGGCTCGGTCCGTTTCATCGCGAAGCGAGACGCCGACGGGTACTTTCGCTTCGCGCCGTCCCAGTGGCCGCGCGCGCAGCAGCTTCTCGCCGCGCGAGGGCTCACGCGCGAATCGGCCCGCAGCCTCGTCCTCATCGAAGGAGACCAGGTGTACCTGCGCTCCACGGCCTCGCTTCGAATCGCCGGTCGGCTCCCCTGGCCCTGGCGCGCGGCACGTGTGCTGTTGTGGGTCCCCGAGCCGCTCCGCGACGTGGCGTACCGCATCGTTGCCGCCCTGCGGCATCGACTGGCGGGCTCCTCCAACGCGTGCGAGCTGCCGCCAGAAGAGATTCGGGATCGGCTCCTCAGCTGAGGAGGTCCCCGAACGCCTTCCGCAGCTTCTCGACCTTGGGCAGCGCCGTGAACAGGATGTAGGGTTGGCCCGGGTTCCTG
>CAZLBU010000019.1:0-8454 GCA_964557815.1 uncultured Bifidobacteriaceae bacterium
TTCAGCTTCACCAGCAGTGCATTGGCGACGCCCTCGTCGATGCCCTTGCGCAGGATGGAGGGGTTGGTCACGAAGACGTCGTCGCCCACCAGCTGGACCTTCGCGCCGATCTCCTTCGTCAGCATTGCCCAGCCGCGCCAATCCTGCTCGGCGCAGCCGTCCTCGATGGAGATGATCGGGTACTGGCGGCACCAGTCGGCGTAGAGCGCGACCATCCCCTCGGAATCGCGGGCCGTCTCGCCCGACTTGTGGAACTCGTACTTGCCGCCGCCGGCCCAGAACTCGCTCGAGGCGACGTCGAGCGCGATGAACACGTTCTCCCCGGCCTTCGCGCCGGCCTTGCCGATGGCCTCGAGCACCACCTCCACGGCCTCGCGGTTCGACCTCAGGTTCGGCGCGAAGCCGCCCTCGTCGCCGACGCCGGTGGAGAGCCCGCGGCCCTTGAGGATGGAGCGCAGGGCATGGAAGATCTCCGCGCCGGCGCGCAGGCCCTCGCGGAACGACGCGAACCCGACGGGCATGACCATGAACTCCTGGAAATCCACGTTCGAGTCCGCGTGCGCGCCGCCGTTGAGGATATTCATCATGGGCACGGGCAGCGTGAAGCCGCTGCTCCCCGCCACCTCCGCGATGTGCGCGTAGAGGGGGCGGCCCGCCGACGCGGCCTCGGCCCTGAGCACTGCCATCGAGACCCCGAGGATGGCATTGGCGCCCAGGCGGCTCTTTGATGGGGTTCCATCGAGCGCAATCATCGCTTCGTCGAGCGCGCGGAGCGAATCGAACGGGCGGCCCACTACCGCGCTGGCGATCTCGCCGTTGACGTGCGACACCGCCTTCGTGACGCCCTTGCCGAGGTAGCGGCCCTTGTCGCCGTCCCGGAGTTCCAGCGCCTCGCGTTCACCTGTCGAGGCCCCCGAGGGCACCCCCGCACGCCCGCGCGCACCGCCTTCCAGCACCACGTCCACCTCGACCGTCGGGTTGCCCCGCGAGTCGAGAATCTCCCGCCCACGCACCTCGGTAATCGTCACGTCGCTCTCCTGTAAGAGGCCCAGTCACGGGAACACGAAGGACGCGAAGAGCACGAAGAGGGCCACGAGGCGGTCTGCTTCGTCCTGAGCCAGCGGCCGTCGCGAAACGAAGGCGCTCGTGCGCCCGTCGAGCTTCAGACTCCTGCTTGGTGTCCTTCGTGCCCTTCGTGTTCTCGTGACTCGTCTATCCGCGGCGATCCGCCTCCGCCTCGAGTTTCAGCGCCTCGTCATCGATCGGGCCGATGAGCGGTTCCTCGCCGGCGGCCACCACGACGACGCCGCCCTCGCTGACGGTGTGGCGGCGCCCGTCCTCCTCGGGATCGTAGCCAATCCGCGCGCCGCGGGGAATGTGCACGTCCCGGTCAATGATCGCGCGCCGGATCCGCGCGTGGCGCCCGACGCGCACGCCCGGCATGAGGATCGAGGCCTCGATGGTGCAGAAGCTGTGCACGCGCACGTTCGGGCACAGGATGCTGCCGTGGATGCGGCTGCCCGAGACGATGCAGCCCTGCGAGATGAGCGAGTCCTGTGCCTCGCCCCGGCGCCAGTCCTCGGCGAAGACGAACTTCGCCGGTGGGGCCTGGGGCATGTAAGTGCGGAGCGGCCACTCGGGGTCGTACAGGTTGAACTCGGGGTTCACCTGGCAGAGGTCCATGTTGGCCTCGAAATAGGCGTCCAGCGTGCCGATGTCCCGCCAGTACTTCGCCGCCTTCTTGTTCTCGTCGTAGAACGGGTAGGCGTACATGCGCCCGCCCGGGATGAGCGACGGGATGATGTTCTTGCCGAAATCGTGCTGGCTCGCCGGATCGGCCGCGTCCGCCTCCAGCGCGCGCATCAGCACCTCGCTGTTGAACACGTAGATGCCCATCGACGCCAGGGCCATGTGCGGCTGCCCGGGCATGGCCGGGGGCTGGGCGGGCTTCTCCGCGAACCCGGTGACCCGATCGGTGTCGTCGATCGCGACGATGCCGAAGCGCCGGCCGTCCTCGATGGGCACCTCGATGGCGGCCAGGGTGACGGTAGCGTCCTTCTCCTGGTGGAACCGGAGCATCTTGAGATAGTCCATCTTGTAGACGTGGTCACCCGCTAGGATCACGACGTAGCGGGGCTCCTCGCGCACGATGGAGTAGAGGTTCTGGTAGACGGCGTCCGCGGTCCCCTGGTACCACTGCTCGCCGACGCGCTTCTGGGGCGGGAGGATTTCGATGAACTCGCCGAGCTCCTCGGACACGATGCTCCAGCCCTGCCGGACATGACGGTTCAGCGAGAGCGACTTGTACTGCGTGGCGATGAAGACGCGCCGGAGGCCCGAGTTGATGCAGTTGCTCAGGACGAAGTCGATGATGCGGTACGGGCCGCCGAAGTACACGGCGGGCTTGGCCCGATCGCGGGTCAGGGGCGCGAGGCGCTCGCCCACGCCCCCGGCCAGCACGATGACGAGCACGTCCTCGGGCTTCATTCGCCAATGATTATAGGCGGGCGGAATGCCCGACGGACGGGCCGGATCGAGCCCGTCCTTCGTGTCGGTGAGCCCGGCCATGGACGCCCTGTCCGACGATTGACTTCCCTCGGGTGCGGCTCCTATGATGGGGAATTCGTGGTACTTGGGGAACAGGCACGTTGAGGAGATCTTGAGAATGGCCATTCGTCGTGTTGTTGCACTTGCCGTCGCCGTCGTGTTCTCCGGCACTTTCGCGCTGGCGCAGTCGGCCAAGCCCGATACCAAGAAGCGCAGCAAGGAAGAGCAGCGGGAGATCGAGCAGGTCGTGAAGCTCGTGGACGGCGTCATGGCCGGACAGCCCGGGCCAACCGACATCGAGATGACGATGACGCCCTACTTCCTCAAGTCGCAGGAGGCGCGCACGTTCGTGCCGTTCGTCCTCGACGTGAAGGGGGCGCCGGCGGCCGACGTGGCCATGTACATCCGCGTGGTCAACCCGGCCCAGCAGCCGGACCCCAAGGACAAGAAGAAGCCGGAGTATCCGTGGGACGACATCCACTTCGTCCCGGCGGCCCAGGTCTCGGGGGGGAAGCTGCACCGCGTCTTCATGGCTACGCCCGGCACCTACGACGTCTACGTCGCGATGAAGGAGCGTCTGCCGGAGAAGGCGCCGCGCGGCCAGGTCGCCAAGATGGGCCTGCTCAAGCAGCAGGTCGTGGTTCCCGACTTCCAGAACGGCGAGATCAGCACGAGCTCGGTCCTGGTCACCGACAAGGTGAACATGCTGAATGCGCCGCTCAGCGCCGAGGAGTCGCGTGAGCGGCCCTTCGTCTTCGGCGCCCAGGAGCTGATGCCTGCCGCCGACATGGCCTTCGCCAAGAGCGAGGAGCTCTCCATCTTCTTCCAGGTCTACAACGCCGGCCTCGACCCGGCGGGCAAGCCGAACATCGTGATGGAGTACGAGTTCCACAAGAAGGAAGGCGACGGGGAGAAATTCTTCAACAAGACCAACCCCCAGGCCATCAATGCCTCCAACCTGCCGCCGCAGTTCGACCCGGCCAAGTTCCCGGTGCCCGGCGGCATCACGGTGCCGCTGGCGAGCTTCGGCGAGGGCGACTATCGCCTGGCCGTGAAGATCAGCGACAAGGTTTCGGGCAAGGTCTTGACGCGGGACGTGAACTTCACGGTGAAAGCGTCGTAAACTGTCGGTAGTTCTCGGACCGCCCCCGACAGCGCCCGGGGGCGGTTTCCACAACCTATGGGCATTCCTGGTCGTCTGACCATCCCGGCGTTGGCCCTCTGCCTCCTGGCAGCTGGTTCGGGTTCCGCCTTCGCCCAGGCTCCGCTCCGCCATCTCTCGCCCGTCACCGAGCTCGCTGCGGCCTCGCTGGGCCAGATCATCGGCCAGGTGGCCGACGATGCGGGCAATCCACTCGACGGCGTGGTCGTCTCGGCACTCGGCTCGACCACAGCCTTCGCGGTGTCCGATCGGCTCGGACAGTTCTCGCTTCGGCAGCTGCCGCCCGGGCCCTATCTCCTGCGGGCCCACCGTCAGGGTTATCTCAGCGTCCGGGGCAGCATTGTCGAGGTGCGGCCCGCCGGCCGGACGCCCTCGTCGTTCACCCTCCGGCGGGAAGGCGAGCCTTCGGTGCCCCGGGTCGCCGAGGCCGGGATGGGGGCCACCGCCATTGGCGCCGCGCCCACCGACGCGATCAACGAGCGAAGCGAAAGCGATCTCGCGTGGCGCCTCCGCCGGCTGAAGCGCAGCATCCTGCGGGACACCACCATGGCCGGTGGGCTGCCCGCGGACGAATCATCGTTCGCCGACCCGTTCGAATTCCTCGGCCGGGCGGTCGAAACCTCGGCGCGGGCCGCAGGCGCCCTCTTCGCCGACATCTCGCTCGATGGGCAGGTGGATCTGCTGACGACCGGTGCCTTCGACAGCCCGGCCGAACTGCTGCAGATGGACCGCACCCGCAGCGTGGCGTTCTTCTCGGTCGGCTCCAACGTCGGGGATCACGGCGACTGGGCTGTGCGAGCCGCGATGAACCAGGGCGATCTGGACTCCTGGATCGTCGCCGGCAGTTATCAGGCTCGGGCCGGCTCGCCACATCGCTACCAGGCGGGCATGTCCTACAGCCTGCAGCGTTACTGGGGCGGGAACGCCGCGGCCCTGGCGGCGGTGCCCGACGGGGCACGGAATGTCGGCGCGGTGTTCGCCTTCGACGAATGGACCATCAGGCCCGGCATGAGCATCGGTGTCGGCGCCACCTACGCGCACTACGACTACCTGGTGGAGCCCTCATTGTTCAGCCCGCGGGTGAACGCCACCTATGCCCTGAACGCCGCGTGGCGTGTGCGTGGCCTGGCGTCCCGGCAGTTGTCGGCCCCCGGTGCCCAGGAGTTCCTGCCGCCGACGCGCGCCTCGTGGTTGCCGCCGCAACGCACCTTCTCACCCCTCTCTCGGGAAGGCTTCCGGACCCAGGGGTTGGAGCACTACGAGGTCGGCGTGGAGCGCATCTGGAACGGCGCCACCCTGGGGGTGCGGGCCTTCCACCAGAACGTGGACGACCAGGCGATCACCATGTTCGGGCTTCGGAGCCCGGACGGCCCGCCGGAGGCCATCGGGCATTACCGGGTCGGCACGGTTGGGGACGCCAGCATTCGTGGAGTCGGCCTGACGGTCACACACGCGCTCGCGCCCCATGTCCGCGGATCGGTGGGGTACTCTCTCGCGAGCGCCCTCTGGACGGACGGGCCGCCTCCAGCGGACCTCGCCCGTCTCGCGCGCCTCGTGCCGGGTGCCGTCCACGGTGCCGAGCGCGAGCGCGTACACGACGTCACGACGTCTGTGGAAACCGAGGTCCCGCAGACGGCCACCCGGATGGTGCTGTTCTACAGGGTCAGCAACGCCTTTATCCGGCCCGACGACCCGGACCGTCCCCGTGGACTGGACGGCCGCTTCGAGCTGCAGGTGAACCAGGCGCTCCCCTTCATGAGCTTCCTGCGGTCCGAGTGGGAGATGCTGCTCGCGGTCCGGAACATGTTCCACGAGGCCATGGCCGGAGCCTCGACCTACGACGAAATCCTGGTCGTCCGACCGCCAAAGCGCATCGTCGGTGGCCTGACTGTGCGCTTCTAGTCGCCGGCCCGCGTCCGTGGGCTTGGATCGTCCAGACGAAGATTTGAATATTGTCTGGCCATCCACACGGTTTTTGTCACAAACTGTATTCGTATCAACAATTTAGGGCACTTCGAGGCCCTTCGACAGTGGAATACGGTTTGCTGCCATTGAGTCCGGAAGACTCTGTCTTGAACGCCGAGACCCGGATCTCCTACGAGCCGCCACGCGCCCCCGGCTCCGCTCACTCCCAGGACTGGCGTCGGACCGCCATGCCCGTCGTGGTGACGGTGTGCCTGCTTGTCTTCGGCCTGGCCAACGTCGCGTCGCGCGCCACGTCCGCCGATGTCGAGGATGGCGTGCTCTGGGTGGAGCGCTCTGCGGGGGTGGTGGCGGCCGAGGTTGCGGTCCCCTCCGCCGCCGAACGTGCCGGAGTGCGGCCGGGCGACATTCTGCTGGCCATCGACGGCCAACCAGTCGAGGGCCGCGCGGATGTGTTCGCCCTTCAGCGGCGTGCCCGGGCGGGTGAGCAGCACGTCTACACGCTGCTGAGGTTGGGGTCGCGCGAGGTCGCTCAGGTCCAACTGGCGCCCCTCCCGAGCGGCGCCGGGCTCCTGTATTACCTGTTGGCGGCGGTGGGCATCTTCACCCTGCTCGTGGGCGCGGCAGTACGGACTCGCCGCCCCAGCGATCAGGCCACGCTCCACTTCTTCTGGCTGTCGGTGGCCTTCTTCGGCGTGATGGCGTTCTCGTTCAGCGGCAGGCTCGACAAGGTCGACTGGGCCTTCTACTGGGCTGACGTCGTGGCGCTGCTGCTGCTGCCGCCGTTGTTCCTGCATTTCGCCCTGGTGTTCCCCGAGCGGCCGCACCACGCGGGTCATGCCGCACTGCTCGAGCGATGGCTCCCGGCGGTGTACCTGCCGGCCGCGGTCCTGGGCCTCACGCGCGTCGTGGCCCTGGTGAGGGCCGCCATCGACCCCGACTACTTCGTCAGGCTGGTCGCCCTGCTGGACCGTCTCGAGCTGCTCTACCTCGCCGTGTTCCTCACGTCGGGGCTGGCGGTCCTTCTGCGGGCGCTGGCGCGGGCGCGTTCGGTCACAGTGAAGCGTCAGCTGCGCTGGATCGTCTGGGGCACGGCGCTCGGGGCCCTGCCGTTCGCACTGGGCTACGCGGTCCCGTTCGCGTTCGGCGTGGACCCGTCCATCCCGATGGAGTTCTCCGCGGTGCCACTCGGGTTCATCCCGCTGGCCTTCGCGTCGGCGATCGTGCGCTACCGCCTGATGGACGTCGAGATCATCCTGAAGCGTCTGCTGGTCTACACGTCGGCGGTCGCGGCGAGCGTCGTCATCTTCGTGCTCATCCTGCGGACCTCGGGCGGGTCGTTCATCCAGAGCGAAACTGATCAGCGGTGGGTCATCGCCTTCCTGGCAACGGTGATCGTCATCCTGCTGGCCCGGCCGGTGAAGGACGGGCTGCAGGGGGCCATCGACCGGGTGTTCTACCGGGATCGCTACGACTACCGACGTGCGCTGGTCGAGTTCGCGCGCGACCTCAACACCGACCTCGTGCTCGACCGGCTGGCCGAGCGGCTGGTCACGCGGGTACGAGAGACGATTGAAGCCGACGCCATGGCGTTCATGCTGGCGACCGACCGGGGCGATTTCGAGGCGCTGCACGTGGATGGGCTCGAGACGGGAGTGCCGCGCCTGCTGGCCTCGTCGGGCATCGGCGGCCGGGTGGCGGCGGGCCATCCCGTGCGGCTGGACGATCCCATGGCGGCGACGCGCTTCACGGTGGAGGAAATCGAGTTCTGGCGCGACGCCGGGATCTACTACTTCGTGCCGTGCGTCTCACAAGGGGCCACCGTGGCGGTGCTGGTACTGGGGCGGCGGGAAAGCGGAGAGCCGTTGACGAGCGAGGACCTCGGCCTGGTGACGGCGGTGGCCGGGCAGGCGGCCGTGGCCATCGAGAACGGTCGGCTCTACCGCCAGCTCCACCTGAAGGCCTCCGAGCTCGATCGGCTGCGGAGCTTCAACGAGAACATTCTCGAATCGCTCGACGACGGTCTGCTCGTGCTGGGCCTCGACGACCGGGTGGTCCGGTGGAACCAGGCGCTCGAGCGGCTGTACGGCCCCACGCGCCGCGAGGCCATGGGCCAGCGGCTGGACCGGCTGTTCGACGCCGACGTCGTGGAGGTGCTGCGCTCGCAGCGGCGCGATCATCCGCAGGGGGCGGCCGCGTTTCGCGTGCCGCTGTCGGGCCGCGGCGGGCGCGAGGGTACGAAGCTGCTCGTGAACATCACCACGGTACCGCTGCAGGCCCTGGGGGTGGGCGCGCCCGCGTCCGGGACCATCGTGATCTTCGAGGACGTCACGGAGCGGATGCAGCTCGAGGAGCAGCTGCGCATCTCCGAGAAGATGGCGTCGCTGGGCGTGCTGGCCGCGGGCGTGGCGCATGAGGTGAACACGCCGCTCACCGGCATTTCGAGCTACACGCAGATGCTGCTGGAGGGCTTGGACCCGGAGGACCCGCGGACGGCCGTGCTCGAGAAGATCGAGAAGCAGACGTTCCGGGCCGCGCGCATCGTCAACGGGCTGCTGCACCTCTCGCGGACCGGCACGGGCGACGCATCGGAGCGCACCATCGTGGACGTCAACGCCGTGGTGTGCGACGTGCTGTCGCTGCTCGAGCACCAGTTCGAGAAGGGCCGCGTCAAGATCCGGCGCGAACTGTCGCCCGGCGCCGTGCCGGTCGTCGGCTTCGAGTTCAAGCTGCAGCAGGTCTTCCTGAACCTGTTCCTGAACGCCCGCGATGCCATGCCGAGCGGCGGCTGGCTGACCATCTCCACGCGCTGCGAGGGCGAC
>CAZLBU010000019.1:8464-18065 GCA_964557815.1 uncultured Bifidobacteriaceae bacterium
GACGAGGCCGTGGCCGAGGTGTCGGACACCGGCGCCGGCATCGCGCCCGAGCACCTGGATCGCATCTACGATCCCTTCTTCACGACCAAGCCCATCGGCCAGGGCACGGGCCTGGGGCTGTCCATCACATACGGCATCGTGCGCGAGCACGACGCCTCGATCCAGTGCCATAGCGTCCCTGGGCAGGGGACGCGGTTCACGCTGCGGTTCAAGCTGGCGCAGCCCGGAGCGCAGCTCGTGGCGATGTAGAGGCGCGCCACGGGGTGCCGGAGCAGTCCTATGCGGCGTAACGGTTCGGTTCTCGTCATCGACGACGAAGAGATCATGCGGGAGATCCTGCAGGCTCTCCTGGAACGGGAGGGGTACGCCGTCCGCATGGCCGCGTCTGGGCAGGAAGGGCTGGAGCTCGCCCGCGCGCTGCCCTTCGATGCCGTGATCGTGGACGTGATGATGCCGGGCATCGACGGGCTGCAGGTCCTCGAGGAGCTCAAGAAGCAGGACGACGCCCTGCCCGTGCTCATGATCACGGCGTACGCGTCGATGGACACGGCCATCCGCGCGATGAAGCTGGGCGCGTTCGACTACATCACCAAGCCGTTCAAGAACGACGAGGTCCTGGTGGTGCTCCGCAACGCCATCGAGCACCACCGCCTGCGGGAGGAGAACACCCAGCTCAAGAGCGAGGCCGCCAGGCGGTACCACAAGTTCTCGGGCATCATCGGCCGCAGCCCGCGGATGATGCAGGTGTTCGAGCTCATCGCGCAGGCGGCGCCCAGCCGCTCGACGATCCTCATCACCGGCGAGAGCGGCACGGGCAAGGAGCTGGTGGCGCGCGCCATCCACAGCAACTCGGCGCGTGCCGACAAGGCGTTCGTCACGGTCAATTCCGGCAACCTTCCGCCGGACCTGCTGGAATCGACCCTGTTCGGGCACGTGAAGGGCGCCTTCACCGGGGCCGTGTATCCGAAGAAGGGCCTGTTCGATCTCGCGGACAAGGGCAGCATCTTCTTCGACGAGATCGGCAACATCCCGATGGAGACACAGGCCAAGCTCCTCCGCGTGATGCAGGAGCGGGAGTTCATGCGCCTGGGCGGGATGGAGACCATCAAGGTGGACGTGCGCATCATCGCGGCCACCAACGTGGACCTTCGGCGCGAGATGGAGGACGGCCGGTTCCGCGAGGACCTCTTCTATCGCCTCCACGTCATCAGCATCGAGCTGCCATCGCTTCGCGATCGCCGGGACGACATCCCGCTGCTCGTGCAGCACTTCCTCGAGAAGTACGCGCAGGAGAACGGCCGGCCGGCCCTCGAGCTGGCGCCGGACGCGCTCGAGCTGCTCATGGAGTACGACTGGCCCGGCAACGTGCGCGAACTCGAGAACGTGATCGAGCGTGCGGTGGTGCTGAGCAGCGGCAGCGTCATCGCGGCGGATCGCATCCCCGAGAACGTGCGCAAGGCGCCGCGCTTCCACCTGCCGCAGGTAGTGATGCCGGCCGAGGGCGTGTCGTTGAAGGAAGTGACCGCGGCCTACGAGCGGCAGTGGATCGAGTCGGCGCTCGAGGCGGCCGGCGGCGTCCAGAAGCGCGCGGCGGAGCTGCTGCGCATCAAGCCGACCACGCTGAACGAGATGATCAAGCGTTATGACATCCGGCCCCGCCGGAAGAAGGCGCCGGCCGGCGGCCACCCGGCAGAGGGGGCGGCAGAGGTGCCGGCCGAAGCCGGCGACGAGCTCGAGCCCGTGGGGTCCGACGTCGAGTGATTCCTCCGTTACGCCTGGCGCGGGAACGCGCCGGCGGCCCCTGCGCTACCGCCTGAGCGCCGCGATCAGCCGGTCGTACTTGCTCATGATCACGTCCCACCGGTAGTTGCGCTTCACGTACTCCCTGCCGTTGCGGCCCATCCGCTCGCGGAGGCGGTCGTCGGCCAGCAGCAGCTTCGTGCACTCGATGAACTCGTCCCGGTCCTGGTAGTAGAGGCCGGCGTTGCTGCTGCGGCAGTGCTCCACGAGCACCTCCGCCCTCGCGTTGCACAGGACGGGCGTGCCGACCGCCATCGCCTCGAGCGCCAGCAGCGACAGGCTCTCGAAGGGGGACGGCACGACGACGATGGTGGCCGCCTCGAGCGCCTGGAGCCGCTCGCGCTCGGAGAGCAGGCCCGCGAACTTCACCCACGGCACCTCGGGGATCTGCATCAGCTTCACGCCCATCAGCGCGAGCGTGGCGTCTCCGCCTTGTTCCTTGTAGCTCGTGAAGTACTCGATGAGCTCTTCGCAGCCCTTGCCCGCGTCGATGCGCCCGCCATAGAGCAGGAACTGCCCGTGGAGGCGATGCCGGCGGCGGAACGACGTGCCCCTCGCCCGCAGGTGCGGCGGCAGCTGCTTGTGCACCTCCTCCTCGTCCTCGGGCTCCTCGTGCGGCTGGAGCGGCTCGTCCTGCAGCAGGTCCACGCCGCAGCCCACCGTCTCCTCGCCGATCAGCCGCATCTCGAACGTCGTCTTGAGGAAGTCCTTCTCGACCTCGGTGTTGAACGCCACCGCGGTGGCCTTGCCGAAGAGCTCCCGGTAGATACCCAGGCGGATGGCGGGTTCATCGTGCGCGGTGGGCACGAGGATGCTGCGTGCCGGATCGATCCCGAGGCCGAGCACTGTCGGCGCGTAGAGGTACGTGAAGAAGATGAGGGCGTCGTAGGACCTGTGATGGCGGCCCAGGTAGTCGATGAGCGCCGGGCACCAGGGCCCCTGCTCCTCGAGCCAGCGCATTTCGTCGTCGCGCGTGTGATCGTGGTTGAAGATCCAGTCCGAGTACTGGTTGAAGCGCTGGATGTCGCGGGCCCTGGTGTTGGCGAAGCGCCGGACCGTGACGCCGCGGATGCGGTCGGTGCCCTCCGGGTACTCGTTCTTCCAGGTGATGTAGTCCTGCGCGCACGTGGTGAGCACCTCCACGTCGTGCTTCGCCGCCATCCGCTCGGCGATGAGGCGGCAGTGGTACTCCGAGCCGCCGAGGATCTCGGCGCCGTAGCGCTGGACGATGAATGCAATCTTCACGATGCCCCGCCTTGTGTCCTGCCGACGAGCTGTTCCAGCTCCCCGATGATCCGATGGTCGCCGAAGTCCTTCAGCCGCCGGCGCTGGCCGGCAATCACTGCCTCGCGCAGCCGATCGTTGAACGCCAGCTCACCCAGCAGTTCCGCCGCGTACTCGAGATCCTTCGGAGCGAACGAGATACCGGCGCCGCCGAGCGTGTCCGGCACCGCGCTCGACGCGTAGGCCAGCACCGGAACGTCGGCCGCCATGGCCTCGAGCAGCGGCACGCAGAACCCCTCGTGCTCCGACAGCGACAGGTAGACGCTGGCTGTCCTGTAGTACACGGCCAGCTCCTCGTCCGGCACCGGTCCGGTGAAGATGAAGCGATCCGGGGGCATCTGGAACTCGGCGATCAGCGCCCGCACCATGTTGTAGTACCGGGGCACCCCGTCGGTCCTGCCGACGAAGATGAACCGGTAGCGCTCGTCCACGTAGCGCTTGTAGAACTCCGCCAGGCGAATGTGGTCCTCGATCTTCTTGTTGGGGGCAATCCGCCCGACGAACAGGAAGTTCTGCAGCCCGTCGTCCAGGACGGCCTCGAGCGCCGGCCGCGCGATCGGGGCCGTGACTCGGGACAGGTCGACCGCGATGGGGAACACGCCGGTGTTGGTGAACCCGAGCCGTTCGAGCTCCTGCCGGTTGAAGTCCGAGTCGCCGAGGGCGATGTCCGTGTGGCCGACGAGCGACTTGAGGTCGTCGCGGCTGAGCTCCGCCAGGCGGAACATCGCCGGATCCCACGGGCCGAAGAAGTGGGCGGGCGTCACATTGTGGTACTGCAGGATCCGCCCACGGGGCAGCTGCGCGAACTCCGCCGTCATCGGCGAGACGAGCGCGAAGTGGAAGATCGTGAGGTCGCCCCGGCGCGATGCTGGTTCAGCGAACGGCCGGACGTCGCCGTGCAGGTCGTCGTCGATCGTGAGCGCGAAGACGTCGGACTGGTGGCCCATGCCGCGGAGGAGGTCACGTACTCGCCGCGCGGAATCGCCAACCGCATCGCCCCGGTGCGCCGCGGGTACCCACTGGTTGACGATCATTGCGCTTCTGATCCTTCGCCCGCCCTGACGTCCGGCTCCACACTGGCGACTCCCCGGGCTTTGGGGAGCGCCTGGAACGCCGCCGGGCGGAATGGACGAATCTCGTCGAGTTCTTCCGCCTCGGTGACCTGCTCCCAGAAGTCGAAGGCCACGGGCGGGTGCTCGCGCGGCGGGGCTGCCCGAAGCTGATCCACGAAGCGAAGGAGCGTCCCCGCGAAGTCCTTCCGCTCGAGCCGGTCCAGGGCCTCGTCCTGGCCTTGCACGATGCGGGCCGCAAGGTCCCGATCGGTGGCGATCAGATCGATCAGCGCCGCGACCTTCAGCGGATCCTTCTGGCGGTAGAGGATGCCAGCCCCGTCCATGGTTCCCGGCACCGCGGCTGCCGCGTATGCCAGCACCGGCACGCCCATGTGGAAGGACTCGACGAGGGGCACGCAGAAACCCTCGTGCTCGCTCGCGCACAGGAACACGTCTGCCAGCTCGTAGTAGGCCGCGAGCTCGTCGTTGCTGACGTGGCCGAGGAAGTGCACGTGGGGCACGCCAAGGCGATCGACCATGTCCTGCAGCATCGAGACGTACCGCTCGAAGCCGGCGTGCGATCCCACCAGCAGGAGGCGCGAGCGAGGATTGAACCAGCGGTTGTACGCGTGGAAGCAGCGGATCACGTCGTCGATCCGCTTGTTCGGAATCATCCGGCCCACGAACAGGACATTGACCCACGCATCATCGAAGGCACCCGCCTGCATGAAGTTGGGAGGGCCGGCCAGGTGCGAGAAATCGGGGACGACCGGCAGGACGTCGGTCTGGGGGAAGCCGAGCGCCTCCAGTTCCTGGCGGTTGTACTCCGAGTCGCCGAGCCCCAGCTCACAGCGATTGGCGTACAGGCCCAGCTCCCGGCGACCCAGATAACAGAGTTGCACCAGCCGCGGATGGATGTCGATGAAGTACTCCGGTGGCGTGATGTTGTGATAGATGAGCGCCATCCGCTCCGGGAGGGCGTAAGCCATCCGGGACGCCCTCGAGCCCAGCGAGAAGTGGTGCAGCAGGATGTTGTCGGGATGGCTGGCGCCGGGCAGATCACGGTAGTCCTCGGTCAGGTGCTCGAGCCTGGAGTCCGCGGTCTCGACGAAGATTTCGGACTCGTAGCCGGCGGCCCGCAGCACGCGCTGGATGCCCAGCACCTCGTTGCCGATAGCGTCGCCGTAGCCGAGCGTGGCCAGGACCTGGTGCACCGCGGGAGGCATGCTCATCGCCCTCCTGGCGCGCGGCGACGGCCACGGAAGGGGCGCCGCCGCCCGCGGTCCCCCTGTGCGGCCGGGGACTGGCGATCCTGCGCCGGCTGCCGATCGCGCGACGCCGCGACCGGCGCGTCGGTGGGCCTCGCGCCGGGCTTCGCGGGGCGGTCCTCCCGGGCGTCCCTCCGGGGCCCGCCGCGCCGATCGGGGAGCCGCCGAGCCTCGCCGGCAGGGGGACGGCCGTCGCCGCCCGCGACTCGTGCCGGCTTGGGTTCATCCATGCGCGAACGCCCTTCCGCCCCGGCAGACGCCGGCTCCTGCGCAGCGCCCCGTGGCAGGCGCGCCACGACCGCGTTCGCGGGCTCGAGCACGCGCCGGCGCCGCGCCCACCAACCGGGCATCGGTTCCATCACCGTGGTGGCGGGCTCGCGCTTCAGGCGATCGAGCATGTCCGTGTACTTGCGCTCGATGACGGGCCATGTGTAGTGGCGCTGGAAGTAGGCGTGCCCGTTCTGGCCGAGGGCCGCCGCGAGCGAGCTGTTGCCGTCGAGGGTCCGAAGCGTCTCGAAGAACTCGTGGAATCCGTTGTAGAACAGGCCCGCGTTGCTCCGCAGGCACTGCCCGTGCAGCACGTCGCAGGCGGCATTGGCCAGCACGGGCTTGCCGAGTGCCCAGGCCTCGAGCGCCACCATCGACAGGCTCTCGAAGTAGGACGGCATGATCAGCAGCTCGGAGGCCGCGATGGCGTCGAACTTGTCCTCGTCCGTCACGAACCCCAGGTGGTGGATGCGCGGGTGCTTCGGAATCTCGATGACGGGCGTGCCGATCAGCACCAGGTGGAGGCCATCGACGAGTGCCGAGGAGTAGTGCTCGAAGAAGTCGAACAGCTCCTTGCAGCCCTTGTTCTCGTCGATGCGGCCGACGTAGATGGCGAACCGATCGCGCAACCCGAACTTCTGCCGGAACCGGGCCGGATTGGTCTGCTCGGGGATGTCCGACCCGACGCCCACCACCACGCCGGGCACGTCCGCGTTGCCCGACACGGCGTTGATGAGCGCACGCTCCTCCCAAGAGTTGTACATGAGCGCCCGCACGCCCCGGAAGACGGGCGGAAACAGGCTCAAGCCCAGGGCGCCGTCGCGCTCCGCCGTCGGCACCAGGATGGCCTTTCCCGCCGCCGCCCTGGCGCCGTGAAAGGCGTGGTAGTAGCGAAAGCTGAAGAACACGAAGAAGTCGTAGTCGCCGCCGTGCGACTGGATGTACTGCACCAGGGCCGGGCTCGTCGGTCCCTCGGCCTCGAGCCAGGCGAGCTCGTCGCCGACCGAGTGCGGCTCGTCGAACACGCGGGCGGACCAGTCGCCGAACTCCTTCGGCACGCGCTCGCGGGCCACCGGGAACCGGCGGACCGGCACACCGTTGATGGACGCCACACCCTCCGGGCGCTCGTTGCGCCAGGTGATGTAGTCCGACGCGCAGGTCGTCAGGACCTCGACCGCCACGTGACGGGCCAGGTGCTCGGCGACGTACCGGGCGTGCAGCTCCGCGCCGCCGCTGATGTCCGCGCCGTAGCGCTGGACGACAATCGCGACCTTCACTGCGCGTCTGGCGTGGACGGATCCTCGGTGTCAGGACCCTCGTCCACGTAAGCATCCGCGTCGGCGTCGGCTCCGGCCTCGCCGCCAGCATCCGCGGCCTGCGTGTCATCTCCTCCGACGAGGGGCGCCTCACCCGGCAGGCCCTCTCGCCCGCCGCGCCGGCCGCGGCGGCGGCGCCGCCGGCGACGCGACGCGCCGTCACCCTCGGGACGGGCCCCCGCCTGCGCCACCTCACCAGCGGCCTGGAACCCCTCGGCCACGACGCCCTCCGTGGCCGCGCCCGCCGCCGCTTCCGGCGGAAGCTCGCGCCGCTCCCGGGAACGCATCGCCTCCGGCCGATACTGCACCACCCCCTCGAGCGCGCGCACGCGTCGCTCGCTGAAGTCGAGGCGGCTCGAGAGCGACTCGACGCGCATCCGCAGGTTCTTGACCTCGATGCCCATCCGCGTCGTCTCGAGCACGAGATTGTGCAGCACCTCGTAGTACAGGGCGTTCCACTCGGCGCGCTCGATGCGGCGCGTGGCGTCGCGCTTGAGGAGCTCGACGTTGAACTGCGCCTGCGTGTGCAGCACCTGGTTGAGCGTGTTCGGATTGAAGAACAGCTTCAGGATGGGCAGCAGCAGCTTCCGGATGAACCGGAGCGGCGCGCGGTGTGACGCGAAGAGCGTCTGGTCGTCGAAGGTGTAGGGGGGCTCGAACGCCGCCGGGTCGACCTTGATGGCCGGGCGGCTTCGGCGGAACTGCTCGAGCAGGTCCGAACGGAGGTTCTTCGGATCGAGGAACTTCTCGAGCCGGACGTTGGCCAGCTCGCGGATCTGCTCTTCGGTGTAGTCCACTCCGCGCTTCTCGGCGATGCGCCCGCGGATCTGGGTCATGATCTGCTCGACGTCCACCGACTCGGATCGGATGTTGAAATCGGCCATGGAACTCCTCACGCCGCCGATCGCGGCTGCTTGTGCCGCCGGCGGCTGGCAAACTCGGGTGCTTCCTTCAGGCACGTGCCCAGGATGCCGATCGACTTCGCGAACGCCCGCATGCCCGTGCGGGGCGCCGCTGCCGGCTCGTCGCCGACCTGCGGGAAGCCGTTCGCGTCCGGCGTCAGCCTCTCCCAGTTCTGGAACAGCCGGCCCCAGGGGCTGTCCAGCACCTGCTTCATCTGGCGCTCCGCGAGCAGCGGGTACCAGAAACTGTCGTGATACAGCACGCTGGCGAGATAGGCCCACGGCGCCAGCACTGTCTTCAGCGACCACTCGATCGGCTTCCTGAGCGGCCCCCAGTAGATCTTGTGCTGCATGCGCGCCGCGAAGGTCATCTCACGGAACGGCCCGACGAAATTCCAGCGCTCCGCCGCGGCCCCGGCGTCGCCTAGGATCTCGATGTCACGCGGATCGCCGCAGCCGAGGCCCGCGTCGTGGGCCAGGCGGATGTACTTGATGGACAGCGGATCGAATCCCATCAGCCGGGCCGCCACCGCGTCGATGGCCACCTGGTCGGCGCTGGCGAGGATCACGTTCTTCACGTGCGGCACCATGCACCGCGGCCCCGGGCCGTCGCCCGCGAAGGTGCCGTCCATCACCGCGAAGACCCCGCGGTGGATCCGCTTCTGGATCATCAGGAGATCCACGAGCGTCTCGTGGATGACCGGGTGGGTCCAGTGCCGCCGCTCGTTCAGCAGTCCCCCGAAGGCGTTCTTCATCGCGCCCGTCGTGGTCGTGAAGACGTGCGTCTTGACCGTGGGGAGGTGGATGATGTTCTCGCCGATGAAGCGGCGCGGGATCATGAACCCGTCCGGGTAGACCTCGTTCAGGCAGAGGAACTTCTTCGAGAGATCGCCGACGGCGTCCCGGATGTGGATCCAGGGCTCATCGCCCTCGTAGAGGTGGATGTTCCGCAGCCCATGGGCCTCGACGACGTTCAGCTGCTTGTTCTCGCGCTCGCCCAGGTGCGCGTCGATGACGACGGTGCGGTTGTGGCAGGCGTGGATGAGGTCGCGGGAATAGCCGTCTGCCAGCAGGGCGCGCGTGACGCCGTCGAGCTGCCAGGGCGTGGTCGACGATCCCGGAAAGAAGAAGTGCCACGAGATGTTGACCTTGAGCGCGGTGTCGGCGTCCTTGGCCAGGACGTCCTGGTAACCGGCCAGGTTCATCAGCTCGTGGTAGTCCGCGAGGACTGTCGCGGGCGACGTTTTCAGTATCGCGACCGTCGAGCGTGCCATGCGTTGGTCACGACCCGAATGGCCGATAGATGATCGCGGCCACCGCCAGCCCCCACACCGCCACGCAGGTCATCAGCGGCCGATCGTTCAGCAGCGCGTCCGATGGGCTCCCGCCCGCGTCCTTGCGATGGACGAGGTAGAGGTACCGGAAGAGGCCGTAGATCGGGAACGGGACGGTCAGTGCGTGCCGAACCGCTCGGTCGTCTCGGGGCTCAGGCAGTAGATGATGTAGGCCACCAGCGTCGAGGCGGCGACCACCGCGATCATCTGATCGAGCAAATACGGATCGTACTCCTCCAGAATGCGGCGATGCCCCGCGGCCCCGGCGGCGAGCAGCGTGATTTCGTGCCGCCGCTTGCTGAGGCCCAGGAACAAGGCCAGCAGGATGGTGCAGACCAGCAGCCAGTCGCTGACCGGCACCCCGATCACCAGGCCGCC
>CAZLBU010000020.1:0-17488 GCA_964557815.1 uncultured Bifidobacteriaceae bacterium
GGAGGCGCAGCGGCGCGGTGATTTCTCGGCGATCGCCACGCCCATCCGCGACCCGCTGACGGGCCAGCCGTTCCCCGGCAACGTAATCCCGGCCAACCGCATCTCCCCGATTGCCTCGCGGCTGCTGAGCGACTTCGTGCCCCTGCTGAACTCGGCGGGGAACCGCTACATCGTGTCGCCCACCGTGAACGACGTGCGCGACCAGTTCGGGCTGCGCTTCGACTACCAGCTGGGGAGCAGTCAGTCGCTGCTGGGCCGGTACATGCGGAGTGATACGGAGCGCACCACCCCGCGCGTGATCGCCGCGGTGGACCAGAAGTCGCTGGCGACCCTGCAGGACTTCATGGTGTCGCACAACTACGTCATCAGCAACAACGTGATCAACCAGGCGCGCTTCTCCATCAATCGCATCACCGCGAACCCGGCGGTGACGAGCGGGCTCACGCCGCTCGAGTACGGCATCAACCTGGCGAGCACGAACCCGGTGGCCGTGGGCCTCCCGTCCTTCTCCATCCAGGGTCTCTTCGGCGCCGGGACGTCTGCGCTCGGGGACCCGCAGCAGCCGTTCGTCGATCGGACGAACCATGTCTGGCAGGTGGCCAACGACCTCACCTGGATCCGCGGGCGGCACTCGATGAAGGCCGGCCTGGACGTCCGCCGTGAGGCGATGACGATCGCCTTCATCAACCGTCCGAACGGCGATCTTACCTTCAGCGGCGGGATCACCGGGAACGCGGCCGCGGACTTCCTGCTCGGCTTTCCCGCGCAGGTGCGCGCGACGACGACGCAGGCCATCCAGGATGGCTACGGCTGGCTCTTCGCCGGCTACGTGCAGGACGAGTTCCGCGTGACGCCGAGCCTGACGCTCAACTTCGGCCTGCGCTACGAGCTGCCCACCCCGTTCATCGACAAGAACGACGCCATCACGGGCTTCCGGACCGGCGTGCAGTCGCAGGTGTATCCGAACGCGCCGGCGGGCCTGGTCTATCCGGGCGACCCGGGCGTGCCGCGCGGCATCGTCCCGACCGACAAGAACAACTTCGCCCCGCGCGTGTCGATGGCGTGGGATCCCTTCGGCGACGGAAAGACGAGCATCCGCTCGGCGTTCGGCGTCTTCTACGACGCGCTGGCCGGCCAGGGCGACTTTTTCCAGAGCGGCGTGCTGTCGCCGCCGTTCACCCCGCTCGTCGAGCTGAACACGCCGACCCCCATCACACTGGCGGATCCGCTGGCGGCCGTGGCCGGGCCGCCCAACCCCTTCCCACGCGCCCTGACGATCATCGGGTGGGGGGACCAGTTCGAGTCGCCGTACGCCTACCACTTCAACGTGGGCGTGCAGCGGCAGCTGGGGGCGAGGATCGGCACGGAGGTCGCGTATGTGGGATCGCGCGGCTTCAAGCTGCCGATCTTCATGGAGGTGAATCCCGGCGTGTACGTTCCGGGCCAGACCACGCGCGGCGCGCGCATCATGCCGGCGTTCGCGCTGGTGCGACCCACCTTCTCGGCCGCGAAGTCGTGGTTCGACTCGCTGCAGGCCAGCGTGCGCATGCTGCCGACGCGAGGGCTGAACTTCCTGGCGTCCTATACGCTGGGCAAGGCCACGGACCACGTCTCCGGCCTGAACATCGGCGGCGAGGCGCGCCCGGTCCTTCCGGTCGTCCAGGGTGACGAGGCGAGCCTCGAGCGCGCGCTCGAGTACGAGAAGGGCCCGGCGCTCTTCGACGCGCGGCATCGCTTCGTCCTCAGCTTCGGCTACGAGCTGCCGCGCTTCGAGGACAAGGGCGCGCTCCTGCGCTATGTCGCCGGCGGATGGCAGCTGAACGGCATCTACCAGGCGCAGAGCGGCTTCCCGTTCTCGGTCACGATGGGCTCGGTGCTCGACATCCGGTACATGACGAACCGGCCGGATGTGACCTGCGACCCGAACAACGGGCCCAAGACCACGCAGCAGTACTTCGACACCAGCTGCTTCACGCCCCTCACGCTCGCGCAGACGGGCGAGCGGCCGGGCAACGCGGGCCGCAACAGCGTGCGCGGGCCCGGCTACCAGCGGACCGACCTGTCGATCTTCAAGAACTTCGACTTCGCGAACCGCCACCGCATCCAGGTGCGGATCGAGACGTTCAACCTGTTCAACCAAGAGCGGTTCGGCCAGCCGGCCGGCGTCTTCGGCGCAGCGAACTTCGGGCAGATCACGACGTCCGAGGACGGGCGCGTGATGCAGCTCGCCGTCAAGTACAGTTTCTGAGATGTGGTAGGTGCATGGTGCAGAGGGTGCACAGGTGCACGGGTGCACGGGTGCAAGGTGCAAGGTGCACCCGGGCACCCCGCACCCGTTGCACCTGTGCACCCGTGCACCCTGTGCACCTGTGCACCCCTGCACCGACCTGAAATGTCCTGCTCACGTCGCGAGTTCCTGGAACGAACCTTCGGTGCCGCGCTCGTTGCGCAGGCACCCGCCATCGTCACCTCCGACCGCGTGCGGCCGCGCATCGACTCCGGCGTGGCCGCGGGCGACATCGCGCCCGGCCGCGCCATTGTCTGGGCGCACGTGGACCGGCCGTCGCGGATGGTGGTCGAGTACGCCACAACCGAGTCGTTCGCCAACGCCCGCAGGGTGACGGGCCCGGCCGCCACGCCAGACTCCGGCCTGACGGCCCGCGTCGCCATCGGCGATCTGCCGGTCGGGCAAACCGTCTTCTATCGTGTCCGCTTCGAGGATCCCTCGGACCCGCGCATCGTCAGCGCCCCGGAAGTCGGGCGATTCCGGACGGCTCCTGGCCCGGGGCGACCCGCCCGCATCGCCTGGTCTGCCGACACGTGCGGCCAGGGCTGGGGCATCGACACCGCACGCGGCGGCATGCGCCTCTTCGAGACCATGCGCGCCGCGGACCCCGACCTGTTCCTCAACGTCGGCGACACCATCTACGCGGACCAGCCCCTGCGCGAGACCGTCACGCTCGAGGACGGCAGCCTCTGGCGCAACCTGGTGACGCCGTCGAAGGCGAAAGTGGCGGAGACGCTGGACGAGTTCCGGGGCTGCCATCTCTACAACCGCCTGGACGAACACTATCGCCGCTGCTCCGCCGAAGTGGGGCAGGTGGCGATGTGGGACGACCACGAGGTGCGCGACAACTGGTACCCGACGCAGGTGCTGGGCGAGCGCGCGCCGTACCAGGAGAAGCGCGTGGCGGTCCTCGCGGCCCGCGCGCGCCAGGCCTTCCTCGAGCACTACCCGATCGCGCTGGCCTCACAGGGCGAGACGCGGATTTATCGCACCGCGCCGTACGGCCCGCTCGTCGAGGTCTTCGCGCTCGACATGCGCAGCTACCGGGGACCGAACAGCGAGAACCGTCAGCAGGCGATGAGCGCGGACACCGCGTTCCTGGGCGCGGAGCAGGTGGGTTGGCTGGTTGACGCGCTCTCGAAGTCCCAGGCGACGTGGAAGATCGTGGCCGCCGACATGCCGATCGGACTCGTCGTCGGGCATCAGCCCGGGTTCCACGAGGCCGTCGCCAACGGCGACAGCGGACCGGCGCTGGGGCGCGAACTGGAGATTGCCGGGCTGCTCAGAACCGTCAAAGAACGCCGCGTGCGCAACGTGGTGTGGGTGACCGCGGATGTGCATTACTGCGCCGCGCACCACTACGACCCCGCACGCGCGAAGACGCCAGACTTCGATCCGTTCTGGGAGTTCGTCGCCGGCCCCGCGCATGCGGGCACGTTCGCGCCACCTCCGCTCGACGCCACCTTCGGCCCCGAGGTGCGCTTCTCCGGCGTCCCCGGGGACCTGCCGCCGAATCGTCCACCCAGCGCCGGCCTGCAGTTCTTCGGCCTGCTCGAGGCAGACCCCCGGACGCGCGTGCTGACGGTGTCGCTGGTGAACACGGCCGGCACCCGCGTCTACTCCACCGAGTTGTCGCCGGCGACGTAACCGGCTCCCCGTTCCCGGTCCCCGGCTCCCGACAAGCGCGCCGGCTTTCGCCCCTTTTTCGTGTAGCATCGTCTACACGCGATTACCCATGGCGGCGCAATCCAGTGCTCAGGTGCCGGCCCTCCGGACCCAGGAAAAGAAAGAGGTGGCCCTGCAGGGCGCACTGCAGGTGCTCGCGCCCGGCCCGGCCGTTGACCGGCCCGACACACCAGACGGGGTGGTCACGGCGGTACGCCGCCTGCCGGCCACGCCCGCCAGCTTCGCGCCGTTTCCGGAGGGGTTGGATGCGCGCCTGCTGAAGGCGCTGGCCGCGCGAGGCGCCACCCAGCTCTACACGCACCAGGCCGAGGCGTTCGCCCACGTCGCGGGCGGACGGAACATCGTCGTCACCACGCCGACGGCCTCGGGCAAGACGCTCTGCTACAACCTGCCGGTGCTGGACGCGGTGCTGAAGGATCCGGCGACGCGTGCGCTGTACCTCTTTCCGACCAAGGCGCTCGCCCAGGACCAGATGGCCGAGTTGCACGAGATCGCCGGGACGATCAGCCAAGGGGGCGGCGACGAGATCGGCGTGCACACCTACGACGGCGACACGCCGCAGGACGCGCGGCGCACCATCCGCACGCGCGCGCACGTCGTGCTCAGCAACCCCGACATGCTGCACTCCGGGATCCTGCCGCACCACCCGAAGTGGGCGAAGCTCTTCGAGAACCTCCGTTTCGTCGTCATCGACGAGCTGCACGCGTACCGGGGCGTGTTCGGCAGCCACCTGGCCAACGTGCTGCGCCGCCTGCGGCGCGTCTGCCGGCACTACGGGTCCGATCCGCAGTTCATCTGCTCGTCGGCCACGATCGCGAACCCCGCGGAGCTGGCCGAGCGGCTGGCGGAGCGGCCCTTCGCGCTGGTCGAGAAGAGCGGCGCGCCCCGGGGGGAGAAGTTCTTCGTCTTCGTCAACCCGCCGGTCGTGAACCGCGAGCTCGGCATCCGCCGCTCGTACCTGAACGAGTCGCGCCGCGTGGCGGGGGAATTCCTGCGGCGCAACCTGCAGGTGATCCTCTTCGCGCAGAGCCGGCTCGCCACGGAGATCCTCACCACGTACCTCAAGGACGACTTCGAGGAGGTGCCCGGCATGCCGGAGAAGATCCGCGGCTACCGGGGCGGGTATCTGCCGCTGCGCCGCCGCGAGATCGAGAAGGGCCTGCGCGAGGGCCAGGTGCGGGGCGTGGTCTCCACCAACGCCCTCGAGCTGGGCATCGACATCGGCGCGCTGGACGTGTCGATCATGGCCGGCTACCCAGGGACGATCGCAGCGACGTGGCAGCGCGCGGGACGCGCGGGCCGGCGTGCCGCTCGGTCGGCGGCGGTGATGGTGGCCTCGAGCGCGCCAGTCGATCAGTTCGTCGTCCGGCATCCGTCCTATTTCTTCGACGCGTCGCCTGAGCACGCGCTGGTCAACCCCGACAACCTGAACATCCTCGTCAACCACGTGAAGTGCGCCGCCTTCGAGCTGCCGTTCACCGCCGTGGAGGAGTACGGGCGCGTGAACGTCCAGGAGGTGCTGGGCGTGCTGCAGGAGGCGGGGCTCGTGCACCTCTCGGGCGCGGACCCGGACGACGAGACGTCGGGGCAGTGGCACTGGACGAGCGAGTCGTACCCGGCGGACGCGGTGAGCCTGCGCTCGGTGTCGTCGGACAACTTCGTCGTCGTGGATCAGACCGGCGAGCCGAAGGTGATCGCGGAGACGGACTTCACCAGCGCGCTCTCGATGCTGCACCCGAAGGCCATCTACATCGTCGAGGGCCGGCTGTTCCAGGTGGAGAAGCTGGACTTCGAGGGGCGGAAGGCGTACGTGCGCTCCGTGGACTGCGACTACTACACGACGGCGATCGACTACACGAAGGTCACCATCCTGGACACGTTCGCCCGCGATGCCGCGGCGGTGGCGCACCACGGCGAGGTGCACGTCGTGTCGCGCGTGGTGGGCTTCAAGAAGATCAAGTTCCACACGAACGAGAACGTCGGCTCGGGCGAGCTCGATCTGCCCGAGCACCAGATGCACACGACATCGTACTGGCTCGAGGTGCCCGCCACCGTGCTGGCGGCGCTGCCCTACGCGGTGGACGACCGGCGCGACGGCATCCGCGGGCTCGCGTACGCGATGAAGAACGTGGCGCAGCTGCTGCTGATGTGCGATCAGCGCGATGTCGGACTGTCGGTGAACGCCGGCGACGAAGTCGTTGCGGGCCCGGAGCGCCGGGACGGGAGTGCGGAGCGCCGGGACTTCAGTCCCGGCGTCAGCTCCGGAGACACGCCGCGCGTGTTCCTCTACGACGCCTACCCGGGCGGCATCGGCTTCAGCGCGCCGCTCTACGGGATGCACGACGAGCTGCTCGCGCGCACGCGCGTGCTCATCGAGGGCTGCGAGTGCGAGAACGGCTGCCCGACGTGCGTGGGCCCGGTGGGCGAGACCGGGCCGATCGCCAAGACGGTGGCGCGCAGGCTGCTGCAGCACCTGATTGGGGACGCCGGGGCCGAAGCCTCGACGCTCCATACTGCCGAAGCCTCGGCGCTCCGTACCGCCGAAGCCCCGGCGCTCCGTGCGGCGCCGGAGGATGACGTGCCGTTCTAGCCGTGGCCAGCCTTACCGATCGACTGCGTGGCATCGTGGGCGGGGCCGTTCCTCGCCTCTCGCCGGAGCTGATCACGCCTGCAGGCGAGGCCGCTCAGGTCCCGGCAGACACGGCCGTGGCGCGGTCGGCAGGCCTGCGGGAGGCCGCGATGGCGCGCGCGGCGGAGGTGCTCGGCGGGCAGGTCGTGGCGACCCGGACGGGCGCCATCATCACCGTCGATCGCCAGTACGGTTCCTCGGACCGCTACGGCCGCGTCACGATCGGCGAAATCGTCGACACGCTGCTCGACCTGCACGACGCGCGCGCGTTGCTGGCGCGGGCCTGGCCCACCTCCGCGTCGGCGGTCGCCGGCTTGGAACGCCCCGACGCTTCGGTGGGTCAGCCCACGCAGCGCGCCGTCCGTTCTCGCCGCACGTCGCTCCCGACCTTCGACGGTCCCCGGCTCCCGGCTCCCGGTTCCCGGCAGGGCTCACTGTGGTTCCTCGATCTCGAGACGACGGGCCTGACCGGCGGCGCCGGCACGCAGGCGTTCCTGGTTGGCTGCGCCTGCGTCTCGCGTGACGGCGTGTCGGTGCGCCAGTTCCTGCTCCCCGGCTACGAGCACGAGCGCGCCTTGCTGGCCGAGGTCGGCGACTGGGCGGCCGGCCGAGGCGCCATCGTCACGTTCAATGGCAAGTCGTTCGACGTTCCGCTCATCGAGACCCGGTATCTCTTCCATCGCGTGCCGTTCCCGCTGGAGGGCGTGCCGCACGTAGACATGCTGCACCCGGCGCGCCGGCTCTGGCGGGCGCGCGGCACCCTGGATGGCAGCGGCGAGGCGAGCTGCTCGCTCGGCACGCTCGAGCGCCTGCTGGCCGGCGTGCATCGAGTGGGCGACGTGCCGGGCTTCGAGATCCCGTCGCGCTATTTCCAGTTCGTGCGCGATGGCGACGCGAGGCCGCTCGAGGCCGTGCTCGAGCACAACCGGCTGGATCTCGTGTCGCTGGCGTTGGTGATGGCGCGGGCGCTCACGCTGGTCGATCGCGGACCGGGCTCCGCGCGCGACGCTTACGAGTGCCTGGGGCTGGCGCGCCTCTACGATCGCGCGGGCAGGCTGGAGGATGCCGAGGCGGCGTACGTGCGCGCCGTTGAAATGCTGGTCCGGGTCGGCCGGGATCCCGAGGCGACCGGCGAGGCGTTGCGGCGCCTGGCGTACTGCCGCCGCCGCTCGGGCCGCACGCATGAGGCGGCCGCGGCGTGGCAGCAGCTCGCCGACCTGTCCCGCTGCCCGGCCGCGCTCAGGCGCGAGGCCCGCGAGGCCCTGGCCATCTACCACGAGCATCGCGCGCACGACCTCGCCGCCGCGCGAGCGCACGCGGAGAGGCTGCTGGTCGAGCAGCCCTCGGGTCGGCGACGCGACGAGGCCGAGCACCGGCTGCGCCGCATCGAGCGGAAGATGGGCCGCGCCCACGCGCTGGCCAGCCTCTGGCCCGAGCGCGAGCCCTAGCCAGACCGTCGAGCCGGGCTCGCGGCTCGCCGTCCCGTTTTCCACGCGCGTCCGTCCAACACGTCATCGTCGTGCCTCGTCGGCAGAACGTTCCTCGAAACCGGAGGTTCGCCATGGGTCCTCACAGGCGCGCAGTCGTGCTGGTGCTGGCTGTCGGGCTGGTCGTCGGCGTCTCGCGCGGCGCGGCCGCGCAGAACACCGCGGAGGTCGTCATCGAGTGGAATCGCATCCTGCAGGATGCGCTCCGCGTGCCGGGGGCGCTGCCACCCACGGTGTTCTTCACGCGGCCCTATGCGGCGCTGCACGCCGCCATCTTCGACGCGCTGAACTCGGTCGATCACCGTTACCACCCCTACGTCGTGCGGGTGCGGGCCACGGAGACGGCCTCGCGCGAGGTGGCGGCCGCCCAGGCCGCGCACGACGTGATGGTGGCCATGATCCCGTCGCAGGCGGCCACGTTCGACGCCGCGCTGACCGCCACCCTCGCACGGTTCCCCGGTGATGCCGCGACCGAGGGCGCGCGCGTGGGCGCCGCCGCGGCCAGGGCCATCCTCGACGCGAGGAGCGATGACGGATGGAACCGGCCCGCGCAGACCTACGTGCTGCCGAACCTTCCCGGCAACTGGCGGCCGACCCCGCCTCAGGAGGCTCCCGCTGCGCTCGTGCATTACCAGGACGTGACGCCGTTCTTCCTGCCACACCGACTGCGCTTCCTGCCGGCAGCCCCGCCCGCGCTCACATCCGAGCAGTACACGAACGACTTCAACGAGGTGAAACGCCTCGGTGGAACGACGAGCACGGCTCGCACCGCCGAGCAGACCCAGACGGCGCGGCTCTGGGCCGGGGTTGGCTTCTCCACGAATGCGTGGAACGTCTGGTACAACGTCGGGCGCGACCTCGCCCGGACCCGCGGGCTGGACGGTCTCGACACCGCGCGGGTCTACGCGCTGCTGGCCATGACCCATCATGACGCCCTGATGACGTCGTTTGCGGGCAAGTTCATGTACGGGCTGTGGCGACCCGCGCTGGCCATCCGCGAGGCGGACCGGGACGGCAATCCGGACACCGAGCCCGACCCGACGTTCGTGTCGCTCCTGGGGACGCCGCCCTATCCGACGTATCCGGGCAACATGGCCTGCATCGGCGGCGCGTCGTCGGCCGTGTTCGCCGGGCTCTGGGGCCAGGACGATGTGCCGTTTTCGGTGACGTGGACGGGCATCAACCAGGCGGACGTGACCCGGTCGTATCCGGGCTTCCGCGCGCTGGCGAACGAGGAGGCGGACAGCCGCATCTACGGCGGGATCCACTTCGGCTTCGATCACACCGCGAGCTTCGGTGTGTGCACCGAGCTGGGACGTTACGCGTTCGAGAACGTCCTGCGGCCGCGGTTCGGCCAGCAGTGAGGGGTCGGAAAGACCTGGCAGGGGGCGGACTGGCAAGGGCTCCAGCCGGGAGGCTGGAGCCCCATGCCTTAGTTGGCTTTCCTCGGAGACGCCTTCTTTGCCTTGGCTTCCTTCGCCGCGGCCTTTCGCGCCTCGACGGTCTGGGCGCCGAACTTCTTGGTGAAGCGATCCACGCGGCCCTCGGTGTCGATCAGCTTCTGCCGGCCCGTGAAGAACGGGTGGCAATTGTTGCAGATCTCGAGGTGCAGGTCCTTCTTCGTGGAACGGGTCTTCCATTCCGCGCCGCAGGCGCAGTGAACGGAGACCTCGTGGTACTCGGGGTGGATGCCAGGCTTCATGTCGTCAATCCCTTCGGTACCGGATCCGGGACGGCCCGCGAGTGCATCCCGCGCTTCGTCGTCCACTTACCGGCGGCTGGTGAGAACACCCCAGTATATCAGCCCCTCCCCCTTCAACCCTCACCGCGCTTCACGAAGCCGGCCTCCCGGCTGCTTCCCTGGGGGCCTTCGGCGCCGGTCGCGCCCGGCTGGGGCTCCTGGCGAGCCCGGAAGAGCTTCCACGACTGCCACCCCCACGACAAGCCCAGCCACGCGACGAACAGCCCCAGCGGAATGGCGACCAGGGTGGGAACCACCAGGGCCAGGGTCGCCACCATCAGGGCGAGGCCTGCACCGTAGAGCAGCATGACGGCTTCGGCCGGACCGACGGGGCGCTTGGCGGTCAGGACGGCTCCAAAGGTGTTGCCGATGCGGAGCGCCCCCGCCGCCGCGCGGGACGTGCTGCCGCTGCCGCGCGGGTGCTTGCGGCCCGGGACATCGGCCCGGGTGGGACGCACGCGACGGTGGCTCAGGACGATCTCGGTGGTGTTGGCCAGGTCCGCTTCGTACATGGCCTCCATCTCCGCGCCGAACCCATCGTCCTCGACGGCCACGTCCAGCTCCCAGTTACCCAGCCAGCTCTGGAGGTTGAGGTTCGTGGACCCGACTCGCGCCCAGCGGCCGTCGGCCACGGCCGTCTTGGCGTGCATCATCGTCCCGTTCCATTCGAAGACGCGGACGCCGCCTTCGAGCAACACCCGGTACCCGGCGCGGGTCAGCCGTTGCACGGCGGCGAGGTCGGTGCCGCTTCCCGGCACGAGCAGGCGGACGTCCACGCCGTCGCGTGCGGCGCCGAGGAGCGCCTCAACATAGAGCGGACCGCCGACGAAGTAGGCGTCGCTCACCCATAGCCGTTTCCGGGCGACGGCGGCGACCAGTTGATCCAGGCGCAGCACGCCGCCCATCGAGGGCATCGAGGCCACGACCCGCAGCGCGACGTCACCGGCCGGCGGCGCCGGTGCGATCTGGCGCTCTTCGGCTGGCAGGGCTGGGCCGGTATTGGACCACGCGTCGGCGAACGCGGCCTCGATGTCCGCGACGGCGGGCCCCTCGATGCCCACGCCGGTATCGCGCCAGGGCTCGATGTTGCGGCCGGGATCGCCGACCCACTGGTCGCCCACGCACAGCCCGGCCACGAATGCGGTGTGGCCGTCGATGGCAATCATCTTCCGGTGATCGCGCGAGAGGGCGGCCAGCGGCGCAGCCAGTCTGAGGGGATTGAAGAGGCGGGCATCGATGCCGGCGGCCTGGAGGCCCCGCCAGTACGCCCGGGACGTCTTGTTGAGGCTGCCGAGCCAGTCGCAGAGCACCCGGACCTGGACGCCGGCGCGGGCCCGCTCGGCCAGCGCCTCGGCGAACATGCGCCCGGCACGGTCGCTGTAGAGGATGTAGCTCTCGAAGTGAATCCACCTCCGGGCGCTGGCGATGGCGTCCAGCCAGGCGGGGTAGTTCTCGCGGGCGTCGCGGAGCAGCCGGACACGGTTGCCGGCGACCAGGGGCGCGCCGGCCGTCCGCGAGAAGGCCTGGTTCGCAAGCAACCGGAGCGTGCTGGACACGGGGGCATTGTAAGGGAGGGCCGGCCGGGCGATAAGGGATGAGCTGGGCGTGGCCACTCTGCGTCCCTGCGGTCCAGTTCGCCCCTCGATTCTGCCCGTTCGGGACATCCTGAGAGGTCCCGTGCAGGACCAGCGGTTATACTGCCGGTCCACAACCCCAGCCAGTGGCTGGAGATCCGGCCCGGCGGCACGTTGAGCCCGCCCGCAGCCGGGGGAGGCCTATGCACAAGCCAGTCAAGTACGTCGAAAAGGGACTCACCTATATCGCCAAGGGCGCGTGGCAGGTATTCGACGCGTTGAACAGCATCAGGCCGAACCAGGCCTTCACGCCTGCCTGGTCCGAGAAGCCGCTCCTCAAGTCCTACCAGAAGGTGAAGCCGCCGCTCGGCTGGCCGCGCCAGACCGACTCGCTCTGCCCGGTCTGCGTGCGCGAGGCCCGGCAGGAGATTGTCGATGGCAAGCGCGACTACAAGGAGTTGCTCACCGAGAAGATCGGCGAGATCAAGGCCACCATCCTCGAGCGCGACGGCAAGATCCTGATGGTGAAGGACTGCCCCATCCATGGACACTTCGAGGACGTCATGGCCATCGACACGGCGTTCTTCAAGCACCTCGAGGACAGCTTCCCGGGATCGGACATCCTGTCGCACGCCGACGAGAAGCTGCACAACCACGGCTCGTCCACCATCAAGTACGGCCGCGGGGCGGTCCTCACCATCGACCTGACGAACCGCTGCAACATGATGTGCGATCCGTGCTTCATGGACGCCAACCAGGTCGGGTTCGTCCACGAGCTGAGCTTCGAGGACATCAAGACGCTGCTCGACAACGCCATCTCGATCAAGCCGAAGCGGCAGATGTCGGTGCAGTTCTCGGGTGGCGAGCCGACGCTCTCGCCGTACTTCCTCGACGCGGTCCGCTACGCGAAGAAGGTGGGCTACAACAGCGTGCAGGCGGCGACCAACGGCATCGAGTTCGCCAAGAGCCCCGAGTTCGCGCGCGCGGCGGCCGAGGCCGGCCTGCGCTATGCCTACCTGCAGTTCGACGGCATCGGCAACGCCGCCAACTCGCACCGCCTGGTGGGGAACCTCTTCGACGTCAAGCTCCGCGCCATCGAGAACCTCTGGAACGCCGGCGTGGACATCGTCCCCGTCACGACGATCGTCAACAACCCGAAGAAGATCTCGTTCCTCTCGTTCCAGCCCGTGTCGTTCACGGGCCGCGACGAGGAGGTGACGCCCGAGCGGCGCGCGGCGCAGCGCTACACGCTGTCGCACCTGGCGCACGACGTCAGGAACCAGACGGGCATCGGTGAGCCGGCGCGCGACTGGTTCCCCATCTCGTTCATGGGCACTTTCAGCGACTGGGCCGACCTCGTGCACGGGCCGGCGGCCGACTGGGGGTCGCTCTCCTGCGGCTGCCACCCGAACTGCGGCGTGGGCATGGCCGTCATCATCGACAAGGAGACCCACGAGGCGGTGCCCATCACCGCCTTCATGAATGGCCCGCAGTTCGCGCGAGACGTCCAGAAGGTGAACGATGCGGCGCGCGGCAGGTTCATGTCCGTGGTCGGCATGGCGTTGGCGCTGATGAAGAACTACGACCCGTTCAAGACGCCGACGCACTTCAGCCTCTACGACCTGATGCGGCGGTTCGACAAGGCCTTCGGCGCCACGGGCCGTGACTACGGCAAGGTCTCCGCGGACCGCACGATTCGGGACATCGAGAAGCGTCGGTCGGACCGGTTCAACTACATGTTCATCGCGGGCATGTGGTTCCAGGACCTGTTCAACTACGACTTCCGGCGCACCGAGCGCTGCATCATCCCCTACGCGACGCAGGAAGGCGAGATCAGCTTCTGCGCCTACAACACCGGCATCGGCTGGCGGAACATCATCGAGAAGATGCACATGACCGCTACGCTGACCAAGTGGTACGAGGAGCACGGCCGTCATGAGATCTTCGCCGGCGGCAAGAAGGTGAACCTCGACACGGCGGCCCACAGCCTCGTGCTGCAGGCCGAGGACGTCAACAAGGGCAAGCAGACCGACCTGGACGAGGCCGGCATCGCCAAGAACGCGCGGGAGGAGAAGCTGCGCGCCCGCAAGGCCCAGATCGAGCACCAGCGGATGGCCGAGCTCTACCGCCAGGTCGTGCTCAAGGAGCCGAAGCCGGACGCCAGCGTCATCCAGATCCAGGGGCTCGGGAAGAAGTCCTCGACCGAGACCGTCTCGCAGTAGCCGACGCGGGGACCATTGGGCCCCGGACAATCGTGAACGGCCTGGGCCGGGTTGGGCAGCACGCTCACCCGGCCCTTCGTTTTGCCTTTTGGCCTTCTGCCTTTTTCCTTCTGCCTTCTCCCTTCTCCCTTGTCACTTGATCTGCCCCCGTGCCTGCCGGTTCCGGCGGATGGTGCGCCAGAGGCCCCAGGCGGCGATGAGCGCCAACGCCGCGCCGGCCGAGAAGAGCGCCGAATCCGGCGCCTGCGCCTTCTGGCCACCGAGGGCCAGGAGATAGAAGCGCGGGAAGCGGCCGAGCACCAGCGCACCGATGAATCGCGCCAGCGGGTAGCCACGGGTGATGGCCAGGATCTTCACCGGATAGAACGGCACTGGCAGGAGCGCCGAAACCAGGATGAGCGCAAAGGGTGCCTTGCCGAAATAGCGCTGCGCCGTGCGGAAGCCGCGCGAATCGTCCAGCTCGGTCTTCACGAGCCGGAGGCTCGTCAGCCAGCCGATGAGCGCGTAGTCCAGGACGATGGCCACGATGCACCCGGCCGTGCCGGCGAGCGCCACCGCCGTTGGGGAGAAGAGCTTGGCCGCCGCCAGCAGCGCCGGCTCGTTCGCCAGGACCGAGATGAGCAGGTGGGCCGGGATGGCGTAGAGGAAGTACCCGAGGAGCGCGCGCCACGTGGGCTGCAGGGCGGCCAGCAGCCCCGCGGCCACGAGCGCCGTGATGGTCACCGTCGTCGCGAGCCGCCGATACCTCCCGCGTGTGGGCGCGGCGTCCATCGCGGCGCGCCTCAGATGATGGCGATGAGGCCCTGCTTCGGGCCGCTGAGCGCCAGGTAGAAGCCCGCCAGCACGAGGATCCAGATCGCTGCATAGAGAATCACGAACGGCTGCCGGCGGCGCAGCATGTCGGGGTAGAGGATGGGCTTGCCCGCGAACTTGCCGCGCGGCTTCGACGGGAAGAAGAACGTCTTGTACGTCTCGAGTGTGAAGATGGTGTAGCCGAGCGCGGCCATCATCACGACCAGGATGCTCGTGGAGAAGTGCGCGACGAGCAGGCCCCAGAACCCGGCCCACAGGGGGCTGCGGAAGAACTTCAGCGTCTCGAAACCCTCGACCGGCGCGTCCTTCCAGGCGCCGAGGAACGCCGAGATCCACCCGCTGATGCTGGCGATGGCGAACACCAGCAGCACCGACCCCTGCAGCGGAAGGCTTGGCGACGCGTAGTGCACGAGCAGGAACGTGCCGCACACCGCCGTGGTGATGACGGCCCCGATGGCCAGCCTTCGCGCCTGGCTGTGCACCACCTTGCCGAACACGGCGAACTGCATGGGGATGAAGTACTTGCCCTGGTCCTCGTTGCGGAGGAAGGTCTTCCACAGCTCGATGGCGCCCCGCTCGAGCACGTACACCACCCCGAAGAACGCCACCATCGATGCCGCGGAGTCGAGCGCCGGCCGCGCGATGGCGTAGGCGATGAGGGCCATCACGATCCCGACGATGGGGCTCCTGAAGTACCGGGGCCAGAAGAACCCCTCGTGGATGGAGTCCTTGTACATGCCCCAGGTGGCGGTGTGCAGGCCGGCGAGCGTGCCGATGCCCGCGGCGGTCAGGAGTGCGGAAGGATTCATGTGCCTCAGCGGATATGAAGTGACGAGTAGGCGAGTTCGACGAGGCGCAGGTCGCGTTCCGCGAGCGCCAGGCCATAGGCCGGAGATCGATTCTGACGGATTGCCTCGAAAAAGTCAGCCAGCATCGCCCGATACCCGGCCAGGTCCCTCAACCCGGGCACGATGGCCCGGCGCCGTCGTCCGCTTTGGAAGGCGAGGATGCCGTTGGTCTCGAACCGCAGGGTCCCGGTCGTGCCGTAACAGGCCGACCACCGGACGCCATTGACCAGGCCCCCGAGCTCCCAGGAGTAGGACAGCGTCCCCACCGGGCCCTCCGCGTACTCGAGGGTCACCTGCACGCTGCGATCGAGGCCGGCCCGGTCCCCCGCCTGCGTGGCCTGCACCCGGGCGACGGTCAGGCCGAGGCTGGCCAGGAGGCTCACCCAGTGGATGCCGCCTTCGAACAGGGCGCCGTGGCCGGTCATGGCGGGGTCGTCCCGCCAGTCGCCGGTGGCCTGCCGCTTGAGCGCGTTCAGCTGGATGAAGCGGAGGTCCCCCAGCTCGCCACGGGCGATGGTGTCGCGGAGCAGACGGGTCAGCGGCTTGTAGAAGTAGTTCTCTGCGACCATCACCTGCCGCCTCGCGCGTCGCGCGGCGTCGCCCACCGTGGCGAAGTCCTCGGACTGGAGCAGCGGAGGCTTCTCGAGGATGACGTGCTTGCCGGCCTCGAGCGCGCGCAGCGTCCAGTCGAGGTGCAGCGACGGCGGGACCGCGATGAGGACGACGTCGATGTCGGAACGAGCGAGGGCGGCCTCGTAGCCGGTAATCGCGCCGGCGCCGCCGAAGCGGGCCCGCGTGGATTCGGCTCTCGACTGGTCGCGGCTGGCGTACCACCGCTCCACCGTCGGCGCCACGGCCTTCATGGTCTTCGAGTGAAGCGTCGTGGCGAGGCCGGTGCCGAGAAAGGCGAGCTTCACGCTACAGCATCTCCAGCAGGCGACGCCCGGTGCGCAGGGCGTTGGCCGCGATGGTGAGCGAGGGATTCACGCCGCCCGAGCGCGGCAGGGTGCTGGCGTCCGTCACGTACAGGTTGTTGAGGCCGCGGAAGGCGCCCCACGCGTCGAGCGGCGCGGTTTCGGGATCGGTGCCCATGCGCACGGTGCCGAGCGCGTGAGAGAACGTGCGGATGGGATGGGAGTATGTCTTGAGCGCGCCGGCTTTCCGGAGGATGCGTCGCGCGGCGCGCACGAGCACATCCCGTGCGGCGAGATCGCGCGCGTCGTAGCGGTGCGTGATGCGTGCGGGAGGCAGCCGGTCGGCGGCCGGCGCGGGCCCCGTCAGTTCCACGCGATTCCCCGCCTGGGGCCGATCCTCGGCCATCACGATGAACCCCGTCGTGTGCGACACGATGAGCGCGACGAGCCGGCCGAGGCCGAGCGGCAGGTAGTCCTTGACGATCGCGGGCTCGGGCGTGCCGAACTGCTGCAGGCAGCCAAGCCGGCCCGTGGGCCGCGAGACGCCGGGATGGCCGAAGTAGAAGTCGTGAATGCCAATCTGCTTGTGGAACTCGCGGTTCGGCGCCGGGCGCGACAGGAACCCGCCCATCACTACCGCGTTGCAGTGTCGCATGAGATAGCGGCCGATGGCGTGGCCCGCGGGGTTCACCTGCGCGAGGCCTGACGCGAGCAGCAGGCGTGGCGTGGCCAGCGCGCCGCCCGCCACCACGACGGCCTTCCCCCGATAGGTAATGGTCGTTCCCGACCCGCGTTCGGCGCAGACCACGCCGGTCACGCGTCCACCCTGATGCTCCAGCCTGAGCGCGGTGGTGTTCACGGCCAGGTGCATGCCCCCGTGCTGCAGGCGCGGCACCATCACCACGGACAGGTCGTTCTTCGCCTGCACGGCGCAGGCGAAACCGTCGCAGGTGCTGCACGCCGGGCATGGTGTGCGTCCGTTGGCCGTGCCGTAATTGATGGCGAGCGGCAGGCGGAACGGCCTCAGGCCGAGCGCGCGCGCGGCGTCCGCGATGCGCGCCGAGATGGGTGCGAGGCGGCCCGGCGCCTGCGGGTAGCCACTCGCGCGCGGCGGCTCCGTCGGATCCTCTCCCGTTGTCCCGGCGATCTGCAGCAGCGACTCGGCCTCCGTGTAGTACGGCTCGAGCTCCTCGTAGCCGTACGGCCAGCACGCGCCCGAGTCGCCGTCGATCTCCGGGTACGGCTCGAAGTCCCGCTCGCGGAGGCGCAGAGCGACGCCGCCGTAGA